>NZ_JBSHAM010000137.1:0-16891 GCF_053611505.1 Amycolatopsis sp. NPDC054798
GACAAGCACCCGCCGTCCGCATTTTTGGCTTCGTATCGGGGTGCGGGGGTGGTGTGGGTGCCTGGTGGGTTTGTGTGCGTGGGCTGCGGTTGGGGAGGTGGGGCGCGGGGCTTGGGGGTTTGGTGAGTTGCGCTCGCGGCTGAGGTTGAGGGTTGGGGCGCGGGGCTGGGTGTTGTGGCTGGGTTTGGTTCGCGGCCGCGGTTTGGCAGGTGGGGCGCGGGGCTTGGGTGCGTTGGCGGGGTTGGGTGCGCGGGTGCGTTTGGGGCGCGGCTAGCGCCCCAATGTGGCATTGGGTGCATGTGACGCACCGAATGCCACATTGGGTGCGTGGGATGCACCCAATGCCACATTGGGGCGGGGCGCGGTGGGCTTCAAGGGGCGGGGGTGGGGGTGCAGGGGATGCGGGGATTCGGTCTGCCGCATGGCTTTCGAGCGGCAGCATTACCCGGCTGGAGCAATCGGTTGTCCGGCCGGTCAGTGTGATACGTCACAAGATCGAGTCGTCCGGGTGGCTCGGCGCGGTTCTTGAAGGGGCCTTTACCGCTGGTCTCGCGATTGCGGCCTAGGTCGGGCCTGGGGAACCGTCCGGTCAAGTTAGGGCCGCCTTAGTCCGCAACCCCTAGGGACAAGAGTGTGACTCACGTCCTACACTCCCCCCATGCTTTGTGAATCGCTTCACAACCGCGACGAGTCGCTTGTGAACTATTTCACAAGCGTGCCGTGGTCCGGACACGGGCCGTAAGGGCGCCCTGACCCTCGGCGGTGTGACCCAGCTCCCTTAGGGTGCGCAACCGAGAACTCGGACCACCACCCGAGAACAACCCGCAGCGGCGCGGAAAGGATGGCGAAGACCCCGTGCTGATGGTGCCCGTGCTGGCGCAGGCCGATCCCGGACCGGCGGCGCCCGGACTGAACGTGTATCTGCCGCTCGTCCTGCTCTTTGTGCTCGCGGCGGGGTTCGCCGTGTTTTCCGTGCTGCTGGGTCCGCTGGTCGGGCCGAAGCGGTACAACCGCGCGAAGACCGCGGCTTACGAGTGCGGCATCGAACCGTCGCCGCAGCCGCTCGTCGGCGGCGGCCGGATGCCGGTGGCCTACTACATCACGGCCATGCTCTTCATCCTGTTCGACATCGAGATGGTGTTCCTCTACCCGTTCGCGGTGAACGCCAACGCTCTCGGTGTCTTCGGCCTGGTGGAGATCGTGCTGTTCATCGTGACGGTCGGGTTCGCGTACGCCTACGTGTGGCGGCGCGGCGGCCTGGATTGGAACTGAACCCATGGGCCTCGAAGAAAAACTCCCCAACGGCATCCTGCTGGCCAGCCTCGAGGGACTGGTCAACTGGGCACGCAAGAACTCGCTGTGGCCCGCCACCTTCGGGCTCGCCTGCTGCGCGTTCGAGATGATGTCGGTCGGCGGTTCGCGCTACGACATCGCGCGGTTCGGCATGGAGCGGTTCTCCGCGACGCCGCGCCAGGCCGATCTGATGATCGTGGCCGGCCGGGTGACCCAGAAGATGGCCCCGGTGCTGCGCCAGATCTACGACCAGATGGCCGAGCCCAAGTGGGTCCTCTCGATGGGCGTCTGCGCCTCGTCCGGCGGGATGTTCAACAACTACGCCGTGGTGCAGGGCGTCGACCACATCGTGCCGGTCGACATGTACCTGCCGGGCTGCCCGCCTCGGCCGGAAATGCTGCTCGACGCGATCCTCAAGCTGCACGCCAAGATCCAGGACGAGCCGATCAACGCCCGCCGCGCCGCGATCCGCGCGGCCAGCGGCGCCCGTACCGAGCTGATCCCGTCCTCGATCAAGTACGCGAAGAAGTGAGCACCGGTGCCTGAGAACCCCGAAGAGACTCCCGAAACCGGCGGCCCGCAGTCCAGCGCGGAGCGGCCCGAAGCCGGTCTCGAAGCACACGGTCCCGGAGCCGCCGAACCGGTCGTCGCCGGCCGCGAGCGCAAGGGCATGTTCGGTGTCCGCGGCAGCGGGGACACCTCCGGCTACGGCGGCCTGCGGCTGCCCGCCTACAGCCCGCCGCCCGCCGAGCGTCCGTACGGCGGCTGGTTCGACGAGTTCGCCGACGAGTTCATGGCCGCCTTGGCGGACAACAAGATCCCGGCCTCGGCGATCCTCCAGACCACTGTGGACCGCGGCGAGATCACCTTCTACGTCAGCCGCGAGCACCTCGTCGACATCGCCAAGGTGCTGCGCAACGACCCGGGTCTCCGGTTCGAAATGCTGATGGCGGTCACCGGCGTCGACTACGGCGTGGACGTCCCGCAGCGGATGCACACGGTCTACGACTTCCTGTCGATGACCTACCGCCGCCGGATCCGGCTCGAAGTCACCATGGACATGGACGACCTGCACGTTCCGTCCCTGGTCCCGGTCTACGCGACGGCCGACTGGCACGAGCGCGAGGCCTACGACATGTTCGGCATCGTCTTCGACGGCCACCCCGGGCTGACCCGCATCTTCATGCCGGACGACTGGGACGGCCACCCCCAGCGCAAGGACTACCCGCTCGGCGGGATCCCGGTCGAATACAAGGGCGCGGAAATCCCGCCGCCGGACCAGCGAAGGTCCTACTCATGAGCCGTGATCTGCCACGTCGGGCGCGGAAATCCCGACCCTGTCGACACCAGCGGAGGTCGCACTCGTGACCATCAACGAAGAAACGACGGAAGCCGAGTACGCGGAAGTCCGGGACACCACCGAAGGCCCCGTCTACCACGTGTCCGGCGGGGACTGGGATGAAGTTCTCGGCGACGCCCAGCACGACGACCGCATGGTCATCAACATGGGCCCGCAGCACCCGTCGACGCACGGCGTGCTCCGGCTCGTGCTGGAGCTGGAAGGCGAGACGGTCACGCAGCTGCGCGCGGTCGTCGGCTACCTGCACACCGGCATCGAGAAGAGCGCCGAGTTCCGCAACTGGACCCAGGGCGTCACCTTCGTGACGCGCGCGGACTATCTCGCCCCGCTGTCCAACGAGATGTGCTACTGCCTCGGCGTCGAAAAGCTGCTGGGCATCAAGGCTCCGCCGCGCGCGGAGCTGCTGCGCGTGCTTCTCCTGGAACTCAACCGGATCACCTCGCACCTGGTGTTCATCGCGACCGGCGGCATGGACCTCGGCGCCACCACCGCGATGACGCTCGGCTTCCGCGAACGCGAAGAAGCCATGCACCTGCTGGAGTACCTGACCGGCCTGCGGATGAACCACGCGTTCATCCGTCCCGGCGGGCTCGCGCAGGACTTCCCCGAGGACTGGACGGAAAAGGTCCTCGACTTCTGCAAGCTCATGGACAAGCGGCTTCCGCTGTACGACAAGATGTTCACCGGCCAGCCGATCTGGCGCAACCGGCTCAAGGACGTCGGCGTGCTGCCGCTGGACGCGTGCCTCGAACTCGGCATCACCGGTCCGGTCCTGCGTGCCGCGGGCCTGCCGTGGGACCTGCGCAAGACCGAGCCGTACTCGCGCTACGACGAACTCGAGTTCGACGTGCCGACCTCGACCGACGCCGACAGCTGGGCGCGGTATCTGCTGCGGCTGGAGGAAATCCACCAGAGCCTGCGGATCATGAAGCAGGTCGCGAAGATGGCCGAGCCGGGCCCGGTCATGGTGGAGGACAAGAAGATCGCCTGGCCGGCGCAGCTGTCCATCGGCAGCGACGGCATGGGCAACTCGCTCGGCCACGTCAAGAAGATCATGGGCCAGTCGATGGAATCCCTGATCCACCACTTCAAGCTCGTCACCGAGGGCTTCCACGTGCCGCCGGGCCAGGTCTACGCGCCGGTCGAATCGCCGCGCGGAGAGATCGGCGCGCACCTGGTGTCCGACGGCGGCACCCGTCCGCTGCGCGTGCACCTGCGGGAGCCGAGTTTCGTGAACATGCAGGCGATGCCCGCGATGGCCGAAGGCGGCCTGGTCGCCGACCTCGTCGTCGTGATCGCCTCGATCGACCCGGTTCTGGGGGGAGTTGACCGATGACGAACCCGACCGCAGTCCCGGAGCCGGGGCCGCACGACGCGACGAAGACGTACGCCGCCGCGGGAGCCGACACCGATGTCACCGCGATCGCGCCCGACCCGTCGCTGGCGGAGGACATCCTCGCCGACGCGCCGGCGGCGGACGTGTTCGACGCCGACACGCACCGCGAGGCGAAGGAAATCATCGCGCGCTACCCGATGTCGCGTTCGGCGCTGCTGCCGATGCTGCACCTCGTGCAGTCGGTGCAGGGCTACGTGAGCCAGGAAGGCATCGCCTTCTGCGCGCGGCATCTCGACCTGACCGACGCCGAGGTCAGCGCGGTCGCGACGTTCTACACCATGTACAAGCGCCGCCCGTGCGGCGAGCACCTGGTGAGCGTCTGCACCAACACGCTGTGCGCGGCGCTGGGCGGCGACGACATCTACAAGAAGCTTCAGACGCACCTCGGTTCGGCGGAAAAGCCGTTGGGGCACGAGGAAACCGCGGGAACGCCGGGTGAACCGGGCTCGATCACCTTGGAGCACGCGGAATGTCTCGCGGCCTGCGACCTCGGACCGGTCCTCCAGGTGAACTACGAGTACTTCGACAACCAGACGCCGGAGCAGGCGGTCGCGCTCGTGGACGCGTTGCAGGCAGGCAAAAAGCCCGCCCCGACGCGCGGTGCGGCGCTGACTGACTTCAAGGGCGCGGAGCGGCAGCTCGCCGGGTTCTGGCCGGAGGACGAGGCCGCCTACCGCAGTGCGGTGGACGGTCCGTCGCAGGCAGTCGAGACCCTGCGCGGCGCGCAGCTGGCGGCCGACCGCGGCTGGACCGCCCCGGGCATGCAGGATGTTCCGCTCCCTGAAGTGGAGAAGAAGTAATGGCTGATCCCATCACTCCGGTCCTCACGAAGCGCTGGCTGTCCCCGGAATCCTGGCGCATCGAAACCTACGAAGCGCTCGAGGGCTACACCGCGGCGCGCAAGGCGCTGGCGGGCACGCCCGAGCAGCTCGTGCAGGTGGTCAAGGACTCCGGGCTGCGCGGTCGCGGCGGCGCGGGGTTCCCGGCGGGCGTGAAGTGGTCGTTCATGCCGCCCAACGAGGACAAGCCGCACTACCTGGTGATCAACGCCGACGAGGGCGAACCCGGTACCTGCAAAGACATTCCGCTGATGATGGCGGACCCGCATTCGCTCATCGAGGGCTGCATCATCGCCTCGTACGCGATGCGGTCGCACCACTGCTTCATCTACGTCCGGGGCGAGGCGCTGCATTGCATCCGCCGGCTCAACGCGGCCGCGCGCGAGGCGTACGCGAAGGGCTACCTCGGCAAGAACATCTTCGGCACCGGCTGGGACCTCGAACTGACTGTGCACGCCGGGGCCGGCGCGTACATCTGCGGCGAGGAAACGGCGTTGCTGGACTCGCTCGAAGGACGCCGCGGCCAGCCCCGGCTCAAGCCGCCGTTCCCCGCCGCTGCCGGTCTGTACGCCGCGCCGACGACGGTGAACAACGTCGAGACCATCGCGAGCGCGCCGTACATCATCAACGCCGGTTCGTCCTGGTTCCGCGAGATGGGCCGGGAGAAGTCGCCCGGCCCGAAGATCTACTCGATCTCCGGCCACGTCGAGAAGCCCGGCCAGTACGAATGCCCGCTCGGCACCACGCTGCGCGAGCTGCTGGAGCTGGCCGGCGGCATGAAGGACGGCATCCCGCTCAAGTTCTGGACCCCGGGCGGTTCCTCGACGCCGATGTTCACCGCCGAGCACCTCGACGTCCCGCTCGACTTCGAGGGCGCGGCCGAGGCCGGTTCGATGCTCGGCACCACCGCGGTGCAGGTCTTCAACGAAACCGTGTCGGTGCCGTGGGCGGTCATGAAGTGGACGCAGTTCTACGAGCACGAATCCTGCGGCAAGTGCACGCCGTGCCGCGAGGGCACGTACTGGCTGGCGCAGATCCTGGAGCGGATGGTCGAGGGCCACGGCACCGAAGAGGACATCGACACCCTCTTGGACGTGTGCGACAACATCTTCGGCCGCTCGTTCTGCGCGCTCGGCGACGGCGCGGTGTCGCCGATCCAGAGCGGCATCAAGTACTTCCGGGACGAGTTCCTGGCTCTGTGTGAGAGCAACAAGCGCGAATTGGTGGGAGCGCAGGCATGACGATCGCGCCCGACAAGCCCGAAACGGCTGAGACGCCGGTCCCCGAGGGCTACGTCAAGCTGACCATCGACGGCGAAGAGGTCATCGCGCCCAAGGGCGAGCTGCTGATCCGCACCGCCGAGCGGCTCGGCACGAGCATTCCTCGCTTCTGCGACCACCCGCTGCTCGACCCGGCTGGCGCCTGCCGCCAGTGCCTGGTCGAGGTCGAAATGGGCGGCCGTCCGATGCCGAAGCCGCAGGCCTCGTGCACGATGACGGTCGCCGACGGCATGGTGGTCAAAACGCAGCTCACCTCGCCGGTCGCGGACAAGGCGCAGCAGGGCGTGATGGAGCTGCTGCTCATCAACCACCCGCTGGACTGCCCGATCTGCGACAAGGGCGGCGAATGCCCGCTGCAGAACCAGGCGCTCGCGCACGGCCGCGCCGAATCGCGGTTCGTCGACACCAAGCGCACGTTCCCGAAGCCGCTGCCGATCTCCACCCAGGTGCTGCTCGACCGTGAACGCTGCGTGCTGTGCCAGCGCTGCACCCGGTTCTCCGACCAGATCGCCGGCGACCCGTTCATCGCGCTGCTCGAACGCGGCGCGCACCAGCAGATCGGTACCGCGGAAACCGCCGACGTGCTGGACCTGGCCTCGCGCACCACCGGCGGCGAACCGTTCCAGAGCTACTTCTCCGGCAACGTGATCCAGATCTGCCCGGTCGGCGCGCTCACCAGCGCGGCGTACCGGTTCCGGTCGCGGCCGTTCGACCTGGTGTCGGCGCCGAGCGTGTGCGAGCACTGCTCGTCCGGCTGCGCCGAGCGCACCGACTTCCGGCGCGGCAAGGTCCAGCGCAAGCTGGCCGGCGACGACCCGGAAGTGAACGAGGAATGGTTGTGCGACAAGGGCCGGTTCGCCTTCCGCTACGTGCAGGCCGGTGACCGGATCCGCCGTCCGCTCGTCCGCAATGAGAACGGCGAGCTGGAGGAAGCGTCCTGGACCGACGCGCTCCGGGCCGCCTCGGCCGGGCTGCTGAAGGCTCGCGAGGGCAAGGGCGGCGCGGTGCTCACCGGCGGACGGCTGACCGTCGAGGACGCCTACGCGTACTCGAAGTTCGCCCGGATCGCCTTGCGCACCAACGACATCGACTTCCGCACCCGCGCGCACTCGGACGAGGAGCTGGCGTTCCTCGGCTCGACGGTCGTGGGCACCACGCCGGAAACCGGTGTGACGTTCAGCGAGATCGAGAATGCCCGCACGGTGCTGTGCGTGGCCTTCGAGCCCGAGGACGAAGCGCCGATCGTGTTCCTGCGGCTGCGCAAGGCGGCCCGCAAGAACCGCACCCGCGTTGTCCACTTGGGACAGTGGACGACCTCCTCGGTGCGCAAGACTTTCGGCGAACTGCTGGCCTGCGTCCCCGGCGGCGAAGCGGCCGCGGTGGACGGGATCGCGCAGCACGCGGCGGACGTCGACGCGGCGCTCAGCGGCGAAGGCGCGGTGATCCTGGTCGGCGAGCGGGCCGCGGAAATCCCCGGCCTGTTCTCCGCGCTGGTGCGGCTCACCGCTCGTACCGGAGCCCGGCTGGCGTGGATCCCGCGCCGCGCGGGCGACCGGGGTGCGCTCGAAACCGGTTGTGTGCCAACGCTTCTGCCGGGCGGCCGTTCGGTCGCCGACGAGGCGGCCCGCGCCGAAGTCAGCAAGCAGTGGGGTGCCGAGCTTCCGGCCGAACCGGGCCGCGACGTCACCGGCATCCTCCAGGCCGCTTCGGGCGGACACCTGGACGCGCTGGTGGTCGGCGGCGTCGACCCGAACGACCTGCCGGATCCGGACCTGGCCCGCCGCGCGCTCGACAACGTCGGGTTCGTGGTCAGCCTGGAGCTGCGGGCGAGCGAGGTCACCGAACGGGCCGACGTGGTCCTGCCGATCGCCCCGGCGGTCGAGAAGGCGGGCAGCTACCTGAACTGGGAAGGCCGCCGCCGCGAGTTCGCCGCGACGTTGGAGAGCACCGGTTCCCTCTCCGACGGCCGGGTCCTGGACACCCTCGCCGTCGAAATGGACGCCGACCTGTTCACCCAGACCCCGGCCGCCTCCGCCGCCGACTTCGCCCGCCTCGGCAACCGCCCCAATGTGGCATTGGGTGCATCTGACGCACCGAACGCCACATTGGGTGCATCTGACGCACCCAATGCCACATTGGGGCGCTCTGAGCCGGGGCCGGGGCAGGCGGTGCTCGCGACGTGGCGGCAGCTGATCGACAACGGCTCGCTGCAGGACGGCGAACCGCACCTCAAGGGCACCCAGCGGCCGCCGGTCGCACGGCTTTCGGCGAAGACCGCCGAGGGGCTCGGCGGAACGGTCCGGGTGTCGAACGAGCGCGGGTCGATCACCCTGCCGGTCGAGGTCGCCGACCTGCCGGACGGCGTGGTGTGGCTGCCCGGAAACTCCGACGGCTCGGCCGTCCGCGCCGCACTCGCCGCCGGACACGGCGCGCTCGTGCAGATCTCCGGAGGTGACCAGTGAGCCCGCAGCTCACGCAGTTCCTCGCCGAGTACCCGGACGCATTTCCTGATGCGGCTGCACGTGCTCGACTACTGGCTGACGACCCGTGGTGGCTCGTCCTGATCAAGGCGGTCGTGGTCCTGCTGATCGGGCCGGTCCTGACGATCTTCCTGATCGTGTGGGAGCGCAAGGCGATCGGCCGGATGCAGAACCGGCCCGGCCCCAACCGGGTCGGCCCCGGCGGCTACCTGCAGTCGCTCGCCGACGCGATCAAGCTCCCGTTCAAGGAGCAGATCATCCCGGACACCGCCGACCGCAAGGTGTACTTCCTCGCCCCGGTGCTGTCCGCGGTCCCCGCGCTGATCGCCCTGTCGGCCATCCCGTTCGGCCCGGTGGTTTCGATCTTCGGGCACCGGACGGTGCTGCAGCTGATGGACCTCCCGGTCGGCGTGCTGGTGATCCTCGCCTGCTCGTCGGTCGGCGTGTACGGCATCGTGCTGGCGGGCTGGGCTTCCGGTTCGCCGTACCCGCTCTTCGGCGGCATGCGCTCGGCGGCGCAGGTGATCTCCTACGAGATCGCGATGGGCCTGTCGATCGTCGCGGTGATCCTGTACTCCGGTTCGCTGCAGACGTCGGAAATCGTGCAGGCGCAGACGCACGGCTGGTACTTCTACATGCTCATCCCGAGCTTCGTGATCTACGTGATCTCGATGGTCGGCGAGACGAACCGCGCGCCATTCGACCTCCCGGAGGCCGAATCCGAGCTGGTCGGCGGGTTCCACACCGAGTACAGCTCGATGAAGTTCGCGATGTTCTTCCTCGCCGAGTACGTCAACATGGTGATCGTCTCGGCGTTCTGCACCACGCTGTTCCTCGGCGGCTGGCGGTTCCCGTTCGTCGGCGACGATTCGCCGCTGAACCAGAACTGGTGGCCGATCCTCTGGTTCTTCGCCAAGACCTTCATCCTGCTGTTCGGCTTCATCTGGCTGCGCGGCACGCTGCCCCGGCTGCGGTACGACCAGTTCATGCGGCTGGGCTGGAAGGTCCTGGTCCCGGTCAACCTGGTGTGGATCGTGGTCGTGGTCGCGATCAAGACGATCCAGTGGAGCTGGCCGCAGATCCTCGTCGGCGTCGGCGTCGTGCTGGTGGTGCTCGTACTGCTGAGCCTCGCGCTGCCGGACAAGAAGCTGCCCGAATCGGACTACGTGGACCTGGCCGGAAGCGGCTACCCGCTGCCGCCGCTGGACCTGCGGGTCCCGGACGCGACGCCGCGGCAGAAGGCGCTGGCCAAGGCGGAGGCGAAGGCCGCGCGGCGCAAGCCGGCCGGCGTCACCGCGGCGGCCGCACAGGAAGGAACAGAAGATGGCGGCAACTGACTTCCTCAATCCCATCAAGGGATTCGGCGTCACCTTCGGGATGATGTTCAAGAAGGTCGCGACCGAGGAGTACCCCGAGGCGGGAGCCCCGGCCGCGCCGCGCTACCACGGCCGCCACCAGCTCAACCGGCATCCGGACGGGCTGGAGAAGTGCGTCGGCTGCGAGCTGTGCGCGTGGGCGTGCCCGGCGGACGCGATTTTCGTCGAGGGCGGCAACAACACCGACGAAGAGCGGTACTCGCCGGGCGAGCGCTACGGCGCGGACTACCAGATCAACTACCTGCGCTGCATCGGCTGCGGCCTGTGCATCGAGGCGTGCCCGACCCGGTCGCTCACCATGACCAACTTCTACGAGCTGGCCGACGACGACCGGCAGCGGCTCATCTACACCAAGGAAGACCTGCTCGCCCCGCTGCTGCCGGGCATGGAGCAGCCGCCGCACCCGATGCGGCTCGGCGACAACGAGCAGGACTACTACGTGAACGGCCCCGAGCTGGCCGCGAACGCGCAGCAGCAGGAGGCGAAGAAGTGATCGCCGCTGTTCTCGCGCAGGTCCCGGCGTCCGGCGTCGACGCGTCCGTGACGACCGGCGAGGCCATCGCGTTCTGGATCCTCGGCCCGCTCTCGCTGCTGGGCGCGCTCGGGATGATCTTCTCCCGCAACGCCGTGCACTCGGCGTTGTGGCTGGTGCTCACGATGCTGACGCTGGGCGCGCTGTACATGACGCAGTCCGCGCCGTTCCTCGGGTTCACCCAGATCATCGTCTACACCGGCGCGATCATGATGCTGTTCCTGTTCGTGCTGATGCTGGTCGGCCGGGACAGTTCGGACTCGGTGGTCGAAGTCCTTCGCGGACAACGGCTCGCCGCGTCGGTGCTCGGCATCGGGCTCGCCGCCTTGATCGCCGCGGGCGTGTTCCGCGCGATGGTGAACGTGACGCCGGCCAAGCCGCTCGACCCGTACCAGCAGACCGGCGGCGGCCCCGGCGGTCTCGGACGGCTGATCTTCACCCAGTACCTGTTCCCGTTCGAGCTGACCTCGGCGCTGCTGATCACCGCCGCGCTCGGCGCGATGGTGCTGGCCTTCACCGGCCGCAGCGGCAAGAGCAAGCTCTCCCAGCGCGAACTGGTCAAGCTGCGCTTCCGCGGCGAGCACGACCGCCCGTCGCCGCTGCCCGGTCCCGGCGTGTTCGCCACCGCCAGCTCGGTCTCGACCCCGGCGCTGCTGCCGGACGGTTCGGTCGCGCCGGAATCGCTGTCGGAGATCATCGAGTCCACCTCGGCGATCCGGCTCATGCGCGAGCGCAAGCTCATCGCGGACGAGGGCCCGAAGCCCGACGCGCACGCACTGGTCGGCGGCGCCGAAAAGGCCGAGCCGGCCGAGGAAGAAGGGGAAGGAAAGTGACCCCGAGCTATTACCTGCTGCTGTCCGCGCTGCTGTTCTGCATCGGCGCGGTGGGCGTGCTGGTCCGCCGCAACGCGATCGTCGTGTTCATGTGCATCGAGCTGATGCTGAACGCGGTGAACCTGACCCTGGTCACCTTCGCCCGCATCAACGGCGGGCTGCACGGCCAGGTGATGGCGTTCTTCGTGATGGTCGTCGCGGCCGCCGAGGTCGTGGTGGGGCTGGCGATCATCATGGCGATCTTCCGCACCCGCCGCTCGGCCTCGGTCGACGACACGAACCTGCTGAAGTACTGAGGGAGACGACCGAGTGACCGCATCATCGTGGCTGCTGGTGGCCCTTCCCGCCCTCGGAGCCCTCGTTCTGCTGCTATCCGGGAAACGCGCGAAGGCGTGGGGGCACCTGCTCGGCTGTGCCACCGTCACGCTCGCCTTCGTGTACGCCGTGATCCTGTTCTTCTCCACCGACAGCCACTCGGTCACCGACACCAAGGTCTACTCGTGGATCCCGGTCGGGCAGCTGCAAGTGGACTTCGGGCTGCGGATCGACGCGCTGTCGCTGACGTTCGTGCTGCTGATCACCGGCGTCGGCATGCTGATCCACTTCTATTCGATCGGCTACATGGCCGACGACGAGGGCCGGTACCGGTTCTTCGCGTACCTGAACCTGTTCGTCGCCTCGATGCTGATCCTGGTGCTGGGCAACAGCTTCGTGACGCTGTACCTCGGCTGGGAGGGCGTGGGTCTCGCCTCGTACCTGCTGATCGGCTGGTATCAGAACCGCCCGTCCGCGGCTACCGCGGCGAAGAAGGCGTTCCTGATGAACCGCGTCGGCGACGTCGGGCTCGCGCTGGCGATCTTCCTGATGTTCAAGTACGTCGGGTCGACCGGCTACGCGCAGGTCTTCGAGGGCGTCGCGCAGGGCAAGATCCCGCCGGGCGCGATCACCGCCATCGCGATCCTGCTGCTGCTGGGCGCTTGCGGTAAGTCCGGCCAGTTCCCGCTGCAGGCGTGGCTGCCGGACGCGATGGAGGGCCCGACCCCGGTGTCGGCGCTCATCCACGCGGCGACGATGGTCACCGCGGGCGTGTACCTGGTGGCCCGCTCCAACGTCATCTTCACCGCCACGCCGGACGGCAGGCTGGTGGTCACTCTGGTCGGCGCGGTCACGCTGCTGCTCGGATGTGTCGTCGGCTGTGCTTACGACGACATCAAGAAGGTGCTCGCGTATTCGACGGTCAGCCAGATCGGCTACATGATGCTGGCGGTCGGCCTCGGGCCGGGCATTTACGCGCTCGGCATCATGCACCTCGTGGCGCACGGCTTCTTCAAGGCCGGGCTGTTCCTCGGGGCCGGTTCGGTCATGCACGGCATGAACGACGAGGTCGACATGCGCAAGTTCGGCGGTCTCGCCAAGAAGATGCCGATCACCTTCGTCACCTTCGGCCTCGGCTACCTGGCGATCATCGGCTTCCCGTTCCTCACCGGGTACTACACGAAGGACGCGATCATCGAGGCGGCGTTCGGCCAGGAAGGCTGGCGCGGCTGGGCTTTCGGGCTCGCGACGGTGATCGGCGCCGGGCTCACCGCGTTCTACATGACGCGGCTGATGATGATGACCTTCTTCGGCAAACAACGCTGGAAGGACATCAAGAGCACCGACGGCCGCGACTTCCACCCGCACGAGTCCAAGCCGATCATGTGGGTCCCGATGGCGATCCTGGCGGTCGGCTCGGTCGGCGCGGGTGCGTTCTTCGCGCTGGGCAACCGGTTCGTGGACTGGCTGGCCCCGGTGGTCGGCGAGCACGCGGAGGCCGAGCACACCCCGATTCCCTCGTGGACGGTCCCGGCGCTCACGCTGGTGCTGGCCGCGCTCGGCGTGCTGCTGGCGGTCTGGCTGTTCCGGCCGTCGCGCGACATCCCGGTCGAGCGCCCGGAGCGGGTGGCCTGGCCGGTCCGCGCGGCGCGCAAGGACCTGTACGGCAACGCGCTCAACGAAACCCTGGTCGCCCGTCCGGGCACCTGGCTGGCGCGGGCGCTGGTGTACGTGGACAACCGCGGCGTCGACGGCGCGGTGAACGGTCTCGCCGCGGCACTCGGCGGCGGGTCCGGGCGGCTGCGCCGGATGCAAACCGGATTCGTGCGGTCGTACGCACTGTCCATGCTCGGCGGCACGTTCCTGCTTCTCGCGGCCCTTCTGCTGGTGAGGTTCTCCTGACATGACTTGGCTTCTGGCGCTCATCCTGCTGCCGCTGGCCGGCTCGCTGGTGCTGGCGTTCCTCAAGGGGAACGACCGGGCCGCGGTCGCCACGGCGCTCGCCGTGTCCATTGTGGAGTTCCTGCTGATCATCCCGTTCTGGGCGAGCTATTCGCCCTCGGGCGCGCGCATCCAGCAGGCGACCACGATGGACTGGATCCCGAGCTTCGGCATCCACATCTCGTTCGGCACCGACGGCATCTCGCTCATCATGATCGCGGTCATCGCGCTCCTGGTGCCGATCGTCGTCGGCGGCCTCGGGCTCACCGACAAACTGCCCGCCGGCCGCAGCGCGGGCGGGTTCCTGTCGCTGATCCTGCTGCAGGAGGCGCTCACGATCGGCGTCTTCGCGGCGACCGACGTGTTCCTCTTCTACGTGCTGTTCGAGATCATGCTGATCCCGATGTACTTCCTGATCGGCGGCTACGGCGGCGCGAACCGGCAGTACGCGGCGGTGAAGTTCTTCCTGTACTCGTTCCTCGGCGGCCTGATCATGCTGGCCTCGGCGATCGGGGCGTACTCGCTGGCCTCGGACAAGCTCGGCAAGGGCACGTTCGACTGGGCCACGCTGGTGACGGTGGTGCGCGACGCGCCGACCAGCACGCAGATCTGGCTGTTCCTCGGCTTCTTCCTCGCGTTCGCGATCAAGGCGCCGCTGGTCCCGTTCCACACCTGGCTGCCGGACGCCGCCGGCCAGGCCCCGATCGGCGTCGCGGTGCTGCTGGTCGGCGTGCTGGACAAGGTCGGCACGTTCGGCTTCCTGCGGTACTGCCTGCCGATGTTCCCGGAGGGCAGCAAGGCGCTCGCGCCGCTGGTGCTGATCCTGTCGGTGATCGGCGTGCTGTACGGCTCGATCCTCGCGGCCGGGCAGCAGGACATGAAACGGTTCATCGCCTACGTGTCGATCGCCCACTTCGGGTTCATCGCGCTGGGCATCTTCACCTTCAACGAGCAGGCGATGGTCGGTTCGGTGTCGTACATGCTGAACCACAGCCTGTCGACCGGGATGCTGATCGTGGTGATCGGCCTGATCGTGATGCGCGGCGGGTCGAGCCGGATCTCCGACTACGGCGGAATGGCGAAGGTGACCCCGCTGCTCGCCGGAATGCTGTTGCTGGCCGGGCTTTCCGCGCTGTCGCTGCCGGGAACCAACTCGTTCGTCAGCGAGCTCCTCGTGCTGCTGGGGTCCTTTGTGGACCAGCCGGTGTACACGATCCTCGCGACCGTGGGCATGGTGCTCGCCGCGGCTTATGTGCTGTGGCTGTACCAGCGGATCATGCAAGGCCCGGTTCGCGGCGACGCCCTGGTGGGCCTTCGTGAACCAGTGGCGCTTCGCGCCTCCGTTGAGGGCGGTGGCGGGGGCATGGATGGAGGGGGACCGGGCACCGCGATCGCACCGGAACTCGGTGCGCGCAAGGCCATCACGGACCTGGGCAAACGCGAGATCGCGATCCTCGCGCCCCTGGTCATCCTGATCATCGGACTGGGTTTCTACCCCAAGCCGATGCTCGACACGATCACCCCGTCGGTGCAGGCGACGCTGTCTGCCGTGCAGGGAGGCAAGTAAACCGTGCTCGACATGTTCCTGGCGCAAGCGCCGGCAGCGCCGCTGGAAGTGCCTTCGGTCGATTACGCGGCCGTGCTGCCGATGCTGATCGTCTTCGGCGTCGCGTGCATCGGCGTGCTGGTGGAAGCGTTCGCGCCGAAGGCGACGCGGTGGGGGATCCAGGTCACGATCTCCCTCGTCGCGATCATCGCCGCAGGGGTTTCGCTGATCCTGTACGCGACCGGTGCTTCCGCTACGAAGGCCGGTACGACCACGTTCTCCGGTTCGATCTCGGTGGACCGGCCGTCGCTGTTCCTGTGGGGCACGCTGCTGCTGCTCGGCCTCGGCGCGGTGTTCCTCATCGCGGACCGCAAGGTCGAGCCTGGTGGCGCGTTCGTGGCGCAGGCGGCGATCCGGCCGGGCACCGTGCAGGACCGCGCGCAGTCTGCTACTACGTCGCAGACTGAGGTCTTTCCACTGACGCTCTTCGCGCTCGGCGGGATGATGACGTTCTGCGCGGCGAATGACCTGCTGACGATGTTCATCGCGTTGGAAGTGCTTTCGCTGCCGTTGTACCTGATGTGCGGGCTGGCGCGGCGGCGTCGGCTGATCTCGCAGGAAGCCGCGGTCAAGTACTTCCTGCTGGGTGCGTTCTCGTCGGCGTTTTTCCTGTACGGGCTGGCGTTGCTGTACGGCTACGCGGACTCGGTGAAGCTGGCTGACATCGCGCACGCGGCGGCTGGGTCGGATCGGTCGGACACGTTGTTGTTCGCTGGCCTGGGTCTTCTTGTGGTGGGTCTGCTGTTCAAGGGATCGGTGGGGCCGTTCCACACCTGGACGCCGGACGTTTATCAGGGTGCGCCTACTCCGGTTACCGGGTTTATGGCTGCCTGTACGAAGGTCGCGGCGTTCGGGGCGATTCTGCGGGTGCTCAGTGTCGGGTTTTCCTCGACCAGCTGGGAATGGCGCGGGGTTATGTGGGCCGTGGCCATCATTTCGATGGCGCTGGGGGCGGTTCTCGGTCTGACGCAGACTGACGTTAAGCGGATGATCGCTTATTCGTCGGTGGCGCACGCTGGGTTCTTGCTCGTGGGTGCGATCGCGATGACCGAGGACGGGTTGTCCAGCACGCTGTTCTATCTGCTGGCGTATGGGTTTACTACGTTGGCGGCGTTTGGAGTGGTTTCGCTGGTGCGGGATTCCAGCGGGGAGGCTACGCATCTGTCCGCTTGGGCTGGGCTGGCCAAGCGGTCGCCGTTGCTGGCGGGGGTGTTTACGTTCCTGTTGCTGGCGTTGGCGGGGATTCCGTTGACTAGCGGGTTTGTCGGGAAGTTCGTGGTGTTCTCGGCGGCGTTGTCGGATGGGATGGCGCCGTTGGTGGTGATCGCGCTGGTGTTTAGTGCGGTGGCTGCGTTCTTCTATCTGCGGGTGATTGTGCTGATGTACTTCTCGGAGCCCGCGGCGGATGGGCCTACGGTGACTGTGCCGGGTGGGTTTACTACAGCGGCTATTGCGTTGGGTGTTGTGGTGACGTTGGTGCTCGGGGTTCTTCCGGCGTTTGCGCTGGATTGGGCTGGGGCTGGCGGGTTCGCTTCCTAGCGGCTCGTCGCCTGGCGGCGACATTGCGCCGGGGGCGCGAGAGGGGCACCCCGAAGCTGATTGTGACGACGGGCGGCGGGTGCTTGTCAAGGCGGGAAAGA
>NZ_JBSHAM010000138.1:0-16381 GCF_053611505.1 Amycolatopsis sp. NPDC054798
GAATAAGATTCCCTCAAGGAGCCCTTCACGGACGGCGGCGGCAATGCCAGGGCCGACGCGGGAAAGCGCGGCCGGGGAATCGATTTCCCGGCGTTAGGACTTGCCGAGCCCGAGCAGCGTGTCCAGGTCGATCTTGCCGCCGGCGGCGTCGCGGATCGCGCGCATCGCTTCGGCGGACTCGAGCTGTTCCCCATGCTGGTCGGCGTGCGCGCGCAGCAGATTTCCGATGTGCCGTTCCGGGACTGTCCACGTCGGCCAGCGGCGGCGGGCGATCGTGGCGAGTTCGGAGAAGTCCGGCGTGCCCGCGCCCGCGGTCGCGTCGAGCAGCCAGTGCAGATAAGTGCGCAGCACCGCGACCGGGAAACTGCCCGGATGGCTGAGCCCGCCGTGCCCGGGCACGAAGGTGCGGACGTCCGGGAACATTTTGTCGAGCCAGTCCAATGCGGTCAGCCAGCCCGGGACGGAGCCGTGCACGGCGAACGGCGTGGACCCGACCGACAGCAGGTCGCCGGTGAAGAGCGTGCCGGTGCGCGGTTCGAACAGCACGAGGTCGCCGTCGGTGTGCGCGGTCCCGGGAAAGGGGACGACCTCGACGACCACGCCGCCCAGGTCCACTTCGACCGGTTCGATCACCGCGTGCACCGCCTCGGGCCGCGGTGCTTCCAGCTTGCCCCAGTTCGTGCAGTCGAAGATCTCCTCGTTGCACTGCGGTCCGGACCGGATGATCGGCACCGCGCTCGGCGCGGCCAGTATCCGGCCGCCGTTGCGCAGCGCGACCCCGGCTCCGTTGTGGTGGGTGCCGTGCGCGTGGGTCAGCACGAGCGTGAGCGGCATTTCGACGGTCGAGTACTTGCGGACGTCGCTGACCAGGTCGAGCGTGTCGCGTTCGGTGCCGCAGGTGTCGACGAGCAGGACCCCTTCCCGGCCGCGGATCCAGCCGCAATTGGACACCATCCAGTCGCTCGGGCTGCGCACGTAAGCGACGACGCTCGGGTCGGAATACCGGAGCGGGACGATATTGCGCCTGATGACGGGCATGGGATCCCCTCGTTGGCCACCGGACGGGAAATGATCACCGGAATGGTATAGACCAAGTCACCTGCTGTCAGCGGGGTGGAGACCACGCTCACGCGCGTGGTCTCGCGCAGTTCTCGCCTGTCCCGTTCCGTCCAGCTTCGCGCGCATCGTTGCCCCCGGCTCCGTCGGTGCCCGACAGCGTATACCCCGAGGCCACGGTTTTCTCGATGGTCCACAGAGGACTGGTTTAGGGGTTGATCACGTCCGGTAGCCGACGGATACCGGCAGTGAGGCCGGCCGCGCCGAGCGCCACGGACTTCGCCCCGTGCCGCGAGAGCCGGACGGACACCGGGTTCCCGGACAGCAGCGGCCGTTCCTCCAGCGCCTCCCGCACCGGTTTCTCCAGCAGCGCCCAGGACCCGAGCACCGAACCGCCGAGCACGCAGGTCGCGACGCCGAGCAGCCCGGCGGCGTGCGCGATCGCCTGGCCGAGGAACCGGCCCGCGTCCGTGAACACCGTTTGAGCGGCCTCGTCCCCGGCGAGCGCTTCGGCGGCGACGGCCTCCGCGGCGAGGGTCCGGCCGGTCGCCTCGGCGTAACGGCGGGCCAAAGCCCGTCCGGACGCGTACGCCTCAAGGTGTCCGATCTGCCCGCAAGTGCAGCGTTCCTCCCCGTAGCGGCCGACGTGCCCGATCTCGCCGGCCCCGGTCGCGCCGCCGTAGAGCAGCCGTCCGTCCACGAAGAGCGCGCCGCCGACCCCGGTGCCGACCGCGACGCCGAGCACGTTCCGCTCGTCCGGCAGCAACTCGCCGAGCAGGAAACCGTCGACGTCGTTGACGGTGCGCACCGGCACTCCGCCGAGCCGCGCGGACAGCTCGGCGTTGACCGGCGTGCCCGCCCATCCGGTGAACGAATCGCCGGTGACCAGCACTGTTCCGGTCACCGGGTCGACGACGCCCGCCGCTCCGACGCCGGCCCCGAGGAGCACCGCCCCGTCCGGCACCAGCGAGCCGACCAGTTCCGCGACACGGTCCAGGATCGCTGCGCCGCCCCGGTGCGCTTCGGACGGAGCCGACGCCGCCCCCACTTCCCTGCCGTCCTCGTCGCACATCACCACCAGGGTTTTCGTCCCGCCGATGTCGACTCCGGCCCGCAATCGCGTCACGCCGCGGGGTCCGCGCCGGCCAGCGCCTCGCGCCGGCTCCGCTGCAACTGCGGGTCCGGCACCGGCGAGGAGAGGAGCAACGCCTGCGTGTACGGGTGTTCCGGAGTGCGCAACACCGTTTCCGCCGGGCCTTCCTCCACCAGTTCGCCCGCGCGCAGCACGGCCACCCGGTCGCACAGGCTGTCGACCACCGCGAGGTCGTGGCTGACGAACAGGCAGCCGAAGCCGAACTCGCGGTGCAGCCGCCGGAACACCTCGAGCACCGCTGCCTGCACGGATACGTCCAGCGCGCTCGTCGGTTCGTCCGCGATCAGCAGCTTCGGGCCCAGCACCAGCGCCCGGGCGAGGCTCACGCGCTGCCGTTGCCCGCCGGACAGCTCGTGCCCGTACCGGGTCAGCAGGTTTTCCGGCAGCTCCACCGCGTCGAGGAGTTCCCGCACCCGCCGCTGGCGCTCGCCGCGCCCGGCCGAGGTGTGGACCGCCAGCGGTTCGGCGACGGTCTGCGCGACCGTCATCCGAGGGTCGAGCGAGGACGCCGGGTCCTGGAACACCGCGCCGATCTGCTTCCGCACTGCCCGCGCCGTGCGGCCGGTGCCTTTCGGCAGCGGCCCGCCGAGGACTTCGACGGTTCCGGATTTGGGCGTGACCAGGCCCAGTGCACAGTTGCCGAGTGTCGTTTTCCCCGAACCGGATTCGCCCACCAGCCCGACGATCTCACCGGGCGAGACGGACAGGGAAACGTCGTTCACCACCCGCCGTCCGCCGTACTCGACCACCACGTTCGACAGCGCGAGAACCGGCTTCCGGATTTCTTCGCCCGCCGGTTCGTGCGAGAACGAACCCAGCTGCGGAACCGCGGCCAGCAGTTCCCGGGTGTAATCCGCCTTCGGCGTCGCGAACAGTTCCGCGGCGGGTGCTTCTTCCACCAGCTTGCCGCCCCGCAGCACCGCGACGCGGTCCGCGACATCGGCCACGACGCCCATGTTGTGCGTGATCAGCAGCGTCGCGGTGCCTTCACGCTCGCGGATGTCGCGCAACAGGTCCAGGATCTGCTGCTGCACCGTGACGTCGAGCGCGGTGGTCGGCTCGTCCGCGATGATCAGCTTGGGCCCGGCCGCGAGCGCGATCGCGATCATCACGCGCTGCCGCAGACCGCCGGACAGCTCGTGCGGATACTGCTTCAGCCGCGCGGCCGGTTCCGGGACGCCGACGCGGTCGAGCAGTTCGGCGCACCGGTCGTAGTAGCGGCGGTGGCGCAGCTTTTCCGGGTCGTGGTTGCGGATCGCCTCGGCGAGCTGGAAACCGATGGTCCGCAACGGGTTCAGCGCGGTCATCGGTTCCTGGAACACCATCCCGGCGGCCGGCCCGCGCAGTTTCCGCAGGTCCTCGCCGCGCAGGTCGAGCACGTTCTGCCCGGCCAGCTCGATCGACCCGGTGACCCGCGCGGAGCCGGGCAGCAGCCCGAGCACCGCGAGCGCCGCCGTGCTCTTGCCGGAGCCGGACTCGCCGACTACCGCCACGATCTCGCCGGGCGCGACCTTCAGGCTCAGCCCGTCGACCGCTGTCGCACCGTCCGCATAGGACACCCGCAGGTCACGGATGTCCAGCACTGCCTCGCTCATCGTCGCCCCTTCACCGCGAACGCGTCGCGCAGCCCGTCGCCGAGGAAGTTGATCGCGCACACCACCAGGACGATCGCGATGCCTGGCGGCAGGATCAGCCACCACGCGCCGTCGAAGGTGTAGGTAATTCCTTTAGACAGCATCGCGCCCCAGTCGGTGTCAGGCGCGGGAACGCCGAGCCCGAGGAAGCTGACGTACGCCACGAGCAGGATCGCGTCGGCGATCTGGAACGTCGCGTTCACCACCACGGTGCCGATCGCGTTCGGAATGATGTGCCGGAACACCACGCGCGTGCGGCTCGCGCCGAGCACGGTGATCGCCCGGATGTAGTCGCGTTCGCGCAGGCTCACCGTTTCCGCGCGCATCAGCCGCGCGGGCACCAGCCACGACACCGCGCCGATCAAAAGCGCCAGCACCCCGACGCTCGGCGTCACCAGCGTCGCGGCCACCAGCAGCAGGAACAGCGCCGGGATCGCGACGCCGGTGTCGACGATCCGCATCAGCACGGTGTCCAGCCAGCCGCCGGTGTACCCGGCGACCGCGCCCCACACCGCGCCGATCGCGGTCGCGATCAGCCCGGCGAGCACACCGATGATCAGCGACGTCCGGCCCGCGACCATGAGCCTGCCGAGCACGTCGTAGCCGAGGTCGTCGGTGCCGAGCGGATGCCCGGATCCAGGGCCGAGCCGGGCCGAGGCGAGGTCGGTGTGCGACTGGTCGGTGCCGTAGAACAACGGCCCGAGGAAACAGAACGCCACGACGAGCAGCAGCAGGACCGCGCCCGCGACGGCGGTCTTGCGGCGCAGCAGACGGGAAAGGACAGTCACGACCGCGCTCCCTTCACCCGCACCCGCGGGTCGATCGCCAGCTGGACCAGGTCCGCGAGCAGGGAGCCGAGCACGGTCGCCACGGCGATCACGAGCACGACTCCCAGCAGCACCGGGAAATCGGCGGTGCGGGTCGCGGTCCAGAAGAGCAGGCCGATGCCGGGGTAGTTGAACATCGATTCGACGACCAGCGAACCGCCGAACACCACCGGCACGTAATAGCCGAGCATGGAGACCACCGAGGTCAGCGAGTTCGGCCAGACGTGCCGCCAGATGATCGTGCGCTCCGGCGTTCCCTTGGCCCGCGCGGTGCGCACGAAGTCCTCGGACAGGCTGTCCAGAGTGGACGCCCGCATGTACCGGCTGAACGCGGCGAGCGCGGCTCCGGTCCCGGCGAGCACTGGCAGTACCAGCGCACCCGGTTGAGACAGCAGTTCGCCGATCGTTTCGCCCTGCGCGGCCTGCGCCGGGAACCACGGCAGCACCTGCGCGAACAGGATGATCAGCACCAGCGACAGGAAGAACACCGGCGTCGCGTAGAGCACGAAGGTGATCGCCGTGGTGAGCAGGTCCGCGGTGCGCCCGCGGCGGACCGCCTGCCACACGCCGAGCGGGAGCGCGACGAGGATCGCGAGCGCGGTCGAAAGCACGGTGAGCAGCAAGGTTTTCGGCATCCGCTCGGCGAGCAGGGTGCTCACCGGCGAGTTCTGCGTGTACGACTCGCCGAGGTCGCCGTGCAGCAACCGCAGCAGATAGTCCCAGTACTGCACCGGAAGCGGCTGGTCGAAGCCTTGCGCGTGGTTGAACGCGGCGATCTGCGCCTCGGTGGCTTTCACGCCGAGCACGCCGCGGGCCGGGCCGCCGGGCAGCAAATGCAGCAGCACGAAGGTCACCACGGTGACCAGCAGCACGACCACCACGGCCAGCACGAGCCGGCGGAGGATGTAGCGCGTCATGTCCTCACCTCGTCCAGAACCAGCGCTGCGGCAGCAGCCCGGCCATCGGGTCCTGGGTCACGCCGTGCAGCGCGGTGTCGATCGCCGACACCTGGTACGGCGGATTCGGCAGCCACAGCACGGGAAGCTGTTCGGCCAGATAAGCGCTGTAGTCGAGCATCGCGCGCCCGTCCGAGGCCAGGTTGGTGTCCGCGATCAGCTTGTCCGCCTTCGGATCGGAGTAGCCGCCGAAGTTCGTGCCCGCCCCGGTCGCGAACAGCTCCTCGCCGCTCGGGTTCGCCGAGAAGTACCAGCTGCCCTGCGTGCCGAAGTAGGACAGCTGCCAGCTGCACGAAGGTTCCTCCGGCTTGCACGTGGTTCCGTTGGCCAGCACGGTGTTCAGCGGCTGCGCGTTGATCTTCATCTCGATGCCGATCTTCGACAGCTCCGAGCGCAGTTCCTGCATGGTGCCGTCGGTTTCGTCGGAACCGGATTCGGTCAGCATGGTCAGCGACAGCCGGGTGCCTTCGGTGATGCCCTCGCCGCACAGTTTGGCGTCCGTGCACAGGAGAACGCCGTCGGAGCCGGGTTTCCAGCCGTGGTCGGCGAGCAGCTGCCTCGACTTGTTCAGATCGAACGGATACGGGTTCGTCTTCTGCTTCGGCGACAGGTACTTCGTGTCGTTGTCCTGCGGGACCGGGCCGTAGCCGACGCGCGCGGAGCCGCGCCAGATCACCGACGTGATGGCGTCCTGGTCGACCGCGTGCTGGATCGCCTGCCGCACGTAGAGCTGGGAGAACACTTTGCCCAGCTTCGGATTGTTGAAGTTGTACGGCGAATACGTGATGGACCAGCCGTTCCACGGTTCGACCCGGTAACCCTGCTCCTCCAGCTTCGAGCGCTGGCCGAGGTTCGACGTCGGAACGTAGCCGTAGTCGACGCCGCCGGCGCGCAGCACGTTGTACTCCGCCGAAGAGCTGGTGAAGGTCAGGAACCGGACGGTGTCGAGCTTCGCCGGGTCAGGGCCGGTGTACTTCGGGTTCTTCCGCAGCGTCACCTCGCCGGACGTGGTGAAGTTGGCCAGCGTGAAGGGGCCGTTCACGACCTTCCACAGTGGATTCGTCGCGTAGGTGCCGAGCTGTTTCGCCTGGCTGACCAGGAAGTCGAAGACCTGCTTCGCGCCGGCCGGGGTGCGGTCGTGATCGCCGATTTCTCCCGTGGCACTGGTGCGGTCCCAGGCGTGCGGCATCGGGATGACCAGGCTGAGCTGGTTGGCGGTGAACCAGTCGGGGTTGTACGCCTTGTCCAGGGTGAGCGTGAAGGTGCGGTCGTCGACGGCGTGGAAGCCGGTGATGCTGTCCGGGATCAGGCCCTTCGAGTACTTGCCCCAGTTGTCCTTGCCCGCGCGGGCGAGGTTGAGCCAGAACTCGACGTCCCTGCTGGTGACCGGCTCGCCGGTGGACCAGGTCAGCGGCTTGAGCGTGATCGTCACGGTCTTGCCGTCGGGGGAGTAGCGCGGCGCGTTGGCGGCGCTGGCGGCGTCGTCGAGCGTGACCGAGCCGGAACTGCCGTCGTAGCTGTAGAGCGGCACGAACATGGTCGAGCGGATCATGGCGTTGTACGACCCGCCGTAGCCGGGGATCGAGAACGGCATGATCCAGTTCGGCGTCGCCGACGGGGGCATCGCGAACCGCACGGTGCCCCCGGTTTTCGGGGTGCCGGAACCGCCTCCGTGCGGTTCCCGGCTCGCCGCGCAGCCGGACAGCGCCAGCATGGCGGCGAGCGTGACCCCGAGCGCGGTGCGCCACGGGCGTCGAGCCATTCGCATCACTTCCAACAACTCTGATGAAAGACCATTGCCAGGCACTATGCCGTGTCCTGGCTGTCGGGTAATCTTGCACGAGAGACGGGAAATGCCAAGAGCCCTGTCGAACAGTTTAGTTACATCAGGTTTGATGAAAGAGGTGACGCGGTGGATCCGGCCGGGCCGCTGCGGCTGTTGTGGCTGGTCGCGCACGGCCACGCGACGTCGCGCATGGACCTCGCACGGGCGCTCGGGCTGCCGCAGTCGACGGTGTCGGTGCGCACGCAGGCGCTGATCTCCGCCGGGGTGCTGAGCGAGTCCGGCGAGGGCCGGTCCGCGGGCGGGCGGCGGCCGAAGCTGCTGTCGGTCAACGCGGAGTTCGGGCACGTCTGGGCCGCCGACGTCGGCTCGCGGCACGTGCGGATCGGCGCGCTCGACATCGCGGGCAACCTGCTGCAGGTGCACGAACGGCCGCTGGACATCAGCCAGGAGCCGCGCGATCTGGTCGCCGGGCTCGCGGCCGCGGTGCGCGATGTGATGGCAGGCGCGGATTGTCCGGGGCGTGGGCTCGGTCTCGGTGTCGCGTTCCCTGGACCGGTGGACATCGAGGCGGGCACCATCACGCTGCCGTCGCGGATGCCCGGCTGGCGCGGCTTCGCGGTGCGGGAGGCGCTGGCGCGGCATTTCGAACTGCCGGTGGTCGTGGACAACGACGCGAACATGCTGGCGCTGGGCGAATCCGTGTCCGGCGCGCCCGGCCGGACGTTGCTGGTGGTGAAGGCCGGTACCGGCATCGGGTCGGGAATCGTGCTGGGCGGCGAGCTTTACCGCGGCCGGGCCGGGGTCGCGGGCGACATCAGCCACGTCCGCGTGCCCGCCGCCGAGGACCAGCCGTGCACCTGCGGGAATCGCGGCTGTCTGGAAGTGGTGGCGAGCGGTGCCGCGCTCGTCGGGCAGTTGCAGGCGCAGGGAATGAAGCTGGAAACCACCGCGCAGGTGATGGCCACTGCCGAGGACGGCCACCCGGAAGCGACCACGGCCGTGCGGCGCGCCGGGCTGCGGCTCGGCGAAGTGCTGGCCACGGTGGTCAACTTCAGCAACCCGGACGAGGTGCTGCTCGGCGGCGCGCTGTCCGGTTCGGAAGCGTTCGTCGCGGCGGTGCGCGGTGCGCTGTACGAACGGTGTCTTCCCTTGGCTACCAGGGAACTGCGGATCGACCGGGTGCGTTTCGGTGCGGACGCGGGACTTTACGGCGCGGGTGCGCTCGCGCTGGACGCGGTGTTCGAGCAAGCGATCAAACGGAGTGGACGATGAAGAAGCTGCGGGTCGGGATTACCGGAATCGCCATCGAATCGAGTACCTTCTCGCCGCATCGGTCCACAGTGGACGACTTCCGCGTCTCGCGCGGCGGCGATCTGCTGGCCCGTTACGACTTTCTCGGCGCGGACTGGGCTTCCGGGGTGGAATGGGTTCCTCTGGTCGACGCCCGGTCGCTTCCCGGCGGGGCGGTCACCGAAGAGGCTTACGCCGAGCTGTCCGGGGAAATCCTGGACCGGTTGCGTTCGGCGGGCGAGCTGGACGGGCTGTTCTTCGACATCCACGGCGCGATGAGCGTCGTCGGCCGGTCCGATGTGGAGGCTTCGCTCGCGCAGGAGATCCGTGCCATTGTGGGCCCGGACGTTCTGGTGTCGGCGTCGATGGACTTGCACGGCAACGTTTCGCGGGAACTGGTGACGGCGTTGGACCTGATCACCTGCTATCGGATGGCCCCGCACGAGGACGCGTGGGAAACCCGCGAGCGCGCCGCGCGGAACCTGGTGTCGCGGCTGCGGTCCGGCGGTCGCCCGAAGAAGGCTTGGGTGCAGGTTCCGGTGCTGCTGCCGGGGGAGAAGACCAGCACCCGGCTCGAACCGGCGAAGAGCGTTTACGCCGCGGTGGATTCCGTGGAAGCGCTGGACGGAGTTCTGGACGCGGCGATCTGGGTCGGCTACGCGTGGGCCGACGAACCGCGTTGCCAGGCCGCGGTGGTGGTGATGGGCGACGACGTTTCGGTGATCACCAAGGAAGCTGAACGTCTGGCTCAGTCCTATTGGGACGCTCGGCACGACTTCGCTTTCGTCGCCCCGACCGGCACCTTGCCGGAATGCCTCGCGCAAGCGGTCGCGTCGGAAGCGCGGCCGTTCTTCATCAGCGATTCCGGCGACAACCCGACCGCCGGTGGTGCCGGGGACACGTCGTGGAGCCTCGACGTCCTGCTGCGCACGCCATCCATTGTGGACTCATCACTGACCACTTTGTACGCGGCCATTGTGGATCCCGAAGCGGTCGCGACCGCAGTAGCGGCCGGTGTCGGCGCGACGATTTCGGTGGAGCTGGGCGGAAAAGTCGACTCCGGCCCGCACGGTCCGGTCGCGCTCACCGCACAGGTGGCCGCGATCGACGCCGCCGACCCGGTCGCCGGGACCGCGGTAGTGCTGGCCGTCGGCGGCCTGCGGGTGATCGTGACCGCGCGCCGCAAGCCGTACCACCTCGAATCCGACTTCCACGCGCTCGGCTTGCGCCCGCGCGAGGCGGACGTCGTGATCGTGAAGATCGGCTACCTCGAACCGGAGCTGTACGACATGGCCGCGGACTGGCTGCTGGCCCTCACCCCCGGCGGCGTCGACCAGGACCTGCTCCGCCTCGGCCACTCCGGCATCGTCCGGCCGATGTTCCCCTTCGACGCCGACATGGCGGCCCCCTCGCTCGAGCCCGAGGTCTTCTGAACACTTTGCGTAGTCAGCGCCGAGGCGATCTGTAACTCGCCTCGGCGCTGACCTGTGTCTACAGCTGCTGGGTTGACATGCAGTCATTTGCCTGCCTTACTGTAGGTGTGCAACCCGACCTGGACAAAGTGTTCAAGGCGCTGGCGGATCCGACCCGCCGGTACCTGCTCGACCAGCTGCGCGAGGACAACGGGCAGACGCTGGGCGAGCTGTGCCGCCGGCTGGAGATGACGCGGCAGTCCGCGACCCAGCACCTCGCCGTGCTGGAGGCGGCGAATCTGGTGAGCAGCGTGCGCCGCGGCCGGGAAAAGCTGCACTACCTGAATCCGGTGCCGCTGCACGAGATGCAGGAGCGGTGGGTGGACCGGTTCGAGCAGCCGCGGCTGCGGATGCTCAGTGCCGTCAAACGTCGAGCAGAGGAAGCCATGAAGCCGAGTTTTGTGTATGTGACCTACATCGAAAGCACGCCGGAAAAGGTGTGGCACGCGCTCACCGACCCCGACCTGACCGCGCAATACTGGGGCCACCGCAACGAATCCGACTGGAACAAGGGCTCGCGGTGGGCGCACGTGCGGACCGATGGGTCCGGGATCGCCGACGTCGAGGGCGAGGTGATCGAGGCGATCCCGCCGAAGCGCCTGGTCACCACCTGGTACGAACCGAACGGCCCGAAGGGCCAGGAACCGTCGCGCGCGACGTTCGACATCGAACAGCACGAGGGCATCGTCCGGCTGACTGTCACGCACGAGGATCTGCCCGACGAGAAGGCGCACCAGGACGTTTCCGGCGGCTGGGCGGCGGTGCTGTCGAACCTGAAGTCGCTGCTGGAGACCGGGCACGTGCTGCCGCAGGCTCCGTGGGAGATGCTGTGACCGCCCGGGAATAGACCAGCGGGCAGGTTTGTTGGGGCCTTGTGAGTGTCGATGCCGGTTCTTGCCGGCGTAAGCACTCACGAGGCCCCTTTCGCGTGCAGTGCCAGTTGTGCGGCCGGATCCGATGCGCTATTCTCACCGCATACCCCAGGAAGTCGGCCCCGCCGCCCCGGGGTTCCGCCCCTCCGCCAGCGTGAGTCCACGCGACGAGGATCGGCGTCTTTCCCGAAGCCCGTCGCCAGACCCGCTTCGTCTCATCGGCAGTCCGCCTCCGCGCGTCGACCGCCCACTGCTCAAGGAGCCACAAACCATGACACAGCAAGGAATTCTCGACATCCACGGCAAGACCGCCGCGCTGGGCTACGGCCCCGGCGGCCCGTCCGTGCCGTTCTCGCTGATCCGCACGCACGGCCTGCGCCGCGGTGACGAACTCGTCCTCGACGGCGGCGAACTCGTCTCGGTCAACGGCCGCCCGCCCGGGGAAAAGCGTCCCGATTTCGGCGAACTCACCCCTATTCACCCGAACCAGCGGCTGGTCCTCGAAACCAGCAGGCACCAGCTCACCACCCGCGTCCTCGATCTCGTCGCACCGCTCGGCAAAGGCCAGCGCGCGCTGATCGTCGCCCCTCCGCGCACCGGCAAAACCACTGTGCTGCAAGCGATCGCGCAAGCGGTGGCGGTCAACCACCCGGAGGCGCACCTGATGGTGCTGCTCGCCGACGAGCGCCCCGAAGAAGTGACGGACATGAGCCGGTCGGTGCACGGCGAGGTCGTCGCGTCCACTTTCGACCGCAAACCCGCCGAGCACACCGCCGTCGCCGAACTGGCCTTGGAACGCGCGAAACGCCTTGTCGAAACCGGCCGCGACGTCGTGCTGCTGCTGGATTCCCTGACCCGGCTGGGCCGCGCCTACAACCTGGCCGCCCGCACCTCCGGCCGCGTCCTGTCCGGCGGCGTCGACGCCAGCGCACTGCACCCGATGAAGAAAATCCTGGGCGCGGCAAGGAACATCGAGGACGGCGGCTCGCTCACCATCATCGCGACCGCGCTGGTCAACACCGGTTCGCTGGCTGACACGGTGTTCTTCGAGGAACTCAAAAGCACCGGCAACTCGGAACTCCGCTTGGACCGCGTGCTCGCCGACCACCGCGTGTTCCCCGCAGTGGACTTCTTCGGCTCCGGCACCCGCCGCGACGAGCTGATCGTCCCGCCGCAGGAACTCGCCGTGATGAACGAGGTCCGCCGCGCGCTGTCCGCACAGGACCCGAAGCGTGCCGCGGAACAGTTCCTGGAGCAGGTCCGCACCACGAAGTCCAATGCGGAATTCATCGCGCGGGTCAACGCTTCGCTGGCGGTTCCGTCCACAGTGGCCGCTTGAGTGGAGACCGATCGCCTCCGGTTGTCGCCGATCGGCCCGCACCTCGCCGATGAGCTGTATCGCCTGCACTTGGACCCCGGCATCGCCCGTTGGTATGGCGACTGGACGCGCGCCGGAAGCCCGCGCCGCGAAATCGGCTGGGCGGTGCGCGAGACGCATTGGGGAAACGGCTACGCCACCGAGATCGGCTTCATTGGCCTGGCCCTCGCGCGGCGAACCGTTCGCCTTCTACGCGATCTCCCTCGGCGACTGATCTGAATCCGCCGCCTTTGCCGCAGTCCATCCTCACTAGAGCCCGCGTCACGGAACCGTCACCAGCCACCGATCCGCCCGCCGCCGCAAATACCCCCACCAATACCCAGCCGAAACCACCAGCACCCCAGCCGTAATCGCCAAGTCCAGCAAGCTCTGCGACACCAGCACATACCCGAGCGCGAGCACCGCCACGCCCGGCACCACCGGCCACCCCGGCATCCGCCACACCTGCGGACGCCGATGCGCCGGTCGCCGCGCCCACAGCACACTCAGCGAAATCGCCAGGTACAACGCCACCACGGCCACCCCGGTGACCCCGCTCAGCGTTTCCACCGGCACGAAGCACAGCACCGCTTCCGAAACGCCCACCACGAGCGTCGCCACCCACGGCGCGCCGAAGCGCGGGCTCACCACGCTCAATGCCCGATTCACCGGTGCCGGCCAGGCGTGATCCCGTCCCGACGCGTACAGCACGCGCGAATTCTGGATCACCATCACGATCACCGCGTTCACGATCGCCGCCGCGATGCACAGGCTCACGATCGTGCCGAACGTCGAACTGCTCCAGCTCACCACGAGCGCGGTCAGGTCGAGGTTCCCGAGCGTCTCGAGATCCGGCACGCCCAGCGTGATCGCCACTACCGGCACCAGGATCACCACCGCGCTGATGCCGAGCGTCCACAGCACCGTCCGCGAGACCGTCTTGTGCGGCTCCCGCATCTCCTCCGCCAGATACACCGCGGTCGAGAAGCCCTGCACCACGAACAACGCCACCGCCAGTCCGGCGATCACCGACACCAGCGCGATCGGGTGCACCCCGTCCAGGCTGGGCCGCACGAGCACCGTCGCCGGCCGGTCGCTGTGCGCGAAGCCGAGCACGGACACCACGGTGATCGCGACGATCTCGATCACCAGGAAAATCCCGGTCAGCCACGCGTTCGAGCGCAGGTTCACCAAGCCCATCCCGGTGGACGCCAGCATCACCAGCGCGCCCGCCACCGAGGGGTCGACGTGCACGATGACCGCCAGGTAGTCGGCCACTCCGATCGCGATGATCGGCGGCACCACCAGGATCACGATGAACGACAGCATGAAGGTGATCCATCCGGCGAACCGGCTGACCACGGTCGACACCATGGCGTACTCGCCGCCCGAGCTCGGCACCAGCGTGCCGAGTTCGGAGTAGCAGAACGCGATTCCCACGCACAGCAGCACGGCGAGCCCGATGGCCAGCGCGGTTCCGGTGCCGAGCGAACCGAACAGCGGCGGGACGAGAACGAACAGCGACGACGCCGGGGTCACGCAGCTCAGCGTCAGCAGGGTTCCGCCGCCGACCCCGATCGATCTGGTCAGCGAGCGGGGAGCGGGCGAACCGGCGGCGGTGCCGGTCTGGACGGGGACCGGATGAGGCGGCATGGGGATCCCTCCGTCGGCGGCGCTGGAATTCGACGGATGGAACAGGACGGGTTTGCCGTTGTCAACGCCGGAAAGACGACGAAATCCGTTGTCCGGGACCCGGGACGACGGTCTATCTGGACACTCTGGGCGGCTGTTCGCCACGCCCCGGGTTGCCTGCGCCGGGGTCGGCCCGAGATGATCCGGGGATGCAGAGCCAGGACCCGAACCGGCCCGCGCCGCCGGTGGTCGACGACATCTCGAAGCAGATCATCGCCCAGTTGCAAGAGGACGGACGGCGGCCGTACGCCACGATCGGCAAGGCGGTCGGATTGTCCGAGGCGGCGGTCCGTCAGCGGGTGCAGCGACTGTCCGATTCGGGCGTGATCCAGATCGTCGCGGTGTCGGATCCCTTGCAGGTCGGGCTTTTGCGCCAGGCGATGGTCGCGATCACGGTCGACGGCCCGCTCGACCCGGTCGCCGACGCTCTGGCCGAAATGGACGAGATCGAGTACGTCGTGCTCTGCGCCGGCCGCTTCGACGTGCTGTGCGAGGTGCTGTGCGCCGACGACGACGCGTTGCTCGACGTGATCTCCAACCGCATCCGGACGCTGCCTGGGGTGCGCACCGCGGAGACGCTCGTGTACCTGAAGCTGCGGAAACAGTCGTACCAGTGGGGCTCACACCGCGGGTGACGACGAAATCCGAAGGTCTGTCCCGATCGGACTGCTGAAATTAGTCGTTGTGGGTGGCAGCAACGACTGATCCGCTTGCCAACCGGCGTCGGCTCGTGCGATAACCGAGAAGTCCGGCCGGTACGCCCCGCTGCGTGCCGGCAGCTTCGAGGCCCGTTTCGAGGAGCCATGACCACGACCGCCGAACCCGCCGGGAGCACCACCGGCTCGGGCACCGCCGCACGCGACAACCTCTGGCTGCACTTCACGCGCCACAGCCGCGCCGACACCGCCGACATCCCGGTGATCGTGCGCGGCGAGGGCGCCTACATCTGGGACGACACCGGCAAGCGCTATCTCGACGGCCTCGCCGGGCTGTTCGCCGTGCAGGTCGGCCACGGCCGCGAGGAACTGGCCGAAGCCGCTGCCCGGCAAACGAAACAGCTCGCGTACTTCCCGCTCTGGGGGCACGCGCATCCGCCCGCGCTCGAACTGGCCGAACGCCTCGCGGCCGCGTCGCCGGGCGACCTCAACCGAGTCTTCTTCACCGTCAGCGGCGGCGAATCCGTGGAAACGGCCTGGAAACTCGCCAAGCAGTACTTCAAGCTGACCGGAAAACCCACTAAGCACAAGGTGATCAGCCGCGCGCTGGCATATCACGGCACGTCGCAGGGCGCGCTGTCGATCACCGGAATTCCCGGTGCGAAGGCCGATTTCGAACCGCTCGTGCCGAGTACTCTGCGCGTGCCGAACACGAACTTCTACCGCGCGCCCGAGCACGCCGACGACTACGAGGCATACGGCCGCTGGGCCGCGGACCAAATCGAGCAGGCGATCGAATTCGAGGGTGCGGACACCGTCGCCGCGGTATTCCTCGAACCCGTGCAAAACACCGGTGGCTGCTTTGTCCCGCCGCCGGGCTATTTCGAGCGGGTCCGCGAGATTTGCGACAAACACGACGTGCTGCTGGTGTCCGACGAGGTGATCTGCGCGTTCGGGCGGATCGGCTACGATTTCGCGGCCAAGCGGTACGGCTACCAGCCGGACATCATCACCACCGCCAAGGGGCTGACCTCGGGCTACGCGCCGCTCGGCGCGGTGCTCGCGAGCGAGAAGCTGATGGAGCCGTTCGCCGGCGGCGAGGCGACCTTCATGCACGGCTCGACCTACGGCGGCCACCCGGTTTCGTGTGCGGTGGCGCTGGCCAACCTCGACCTCATCGAGCGCGAGAACCTCTACGGCCATGTGCTGGAAAAGGAAACCGCCTTCCGGGCGACCCTCGACCGGCTGACCGATCTGCCGATCGTCGGCGACGTGCGCGGCACCGGTTTCTTCTACGGCATCGAACTCGTCAAGGACAAGGCGACCAAGGAGAGTTTCACCGCTGAGGAATCGGAACGGATTCTGCGCGGCTATCTCTCGAACGCACTGTTCGAGGGCGGTCTCTACTGCCGCGCCGACGACCGCGCCGAGCCGGTGGTCCAGCTGTCGCCGCCGCTGACCTGCGACCAGCCGCAGTTCGACGAGATGGAGCAGATTCTCCGGGACGCCCTCACCGGTGCCTGGAAACTGCTCTGACCGAAGTCCGTGAATGGGGGCGTGGAGGGAAGGGTTTAACGAAAAGAGGCCCTCAACGGAGGCCGGGGGCCCCCGCCCGGGTAGTGGTTTGCAA
>NZ_JBSHAM010000139.1:0-16141 GCF_053611505.1 Amycolatopsis sp. NPDC054798
GGTTCTAACCGGCGCCACCACTCACGACGCCCTACTCGGCTTGCAGTACGAAGAACAGGAAACTCGGGCTGACGCACAGCATCCGGTAGTCCTCCGGGAACAGCTTCTCCGCCTCCGGCGCCGGTTTCGGTTCGCTGAGCACGGAAATCCGGAATCCCGCCGCAGTGAACGCGTCGGTCATCGCGTGCAGCGGCCGGTTCCAGAAGCTCATCGGCGTGGTGCGGCCGTCGACCTCCCAGTCTTCGGTCCACTGGTAAGTCGCCGAGTAGTCGGTCTTGTGCCCGGCTTGGCGTTGCAGCAGATGGATCGCGAACGGATGATCGACCACCACGATCAGCCGTCCTCCGGGCCTGAGGACGCGGTGGAACTCGGCGAGCGCCGGGTCCCAATCCTCCAGATAGTGCAGCACTAGCGAGGCGACGACGTCGTCGAATGCGTTGTCGGGGTAGGGGAGCGGCTCGGCGACGTCGGCGACGCGCAAGTCCACGTCGGGCCCGAGCCGCTGGCGGGCGATCTCGAGCATGCCGCTGCTGAGGTCGAATCCGGACACTTCGGCACCGCGTTCGCGCAGTGCGACGGTCAGCGGTCCGGCGCCGCAGCCCGCGTCGAGAATGCGCCGTCCGGCCACGTCCCCGGCCAGGGCCAGTACGGCGGGCCGCTCGTAGTAGGCGTTCTGGATTTCAGTGTCCGACCAGGCGGTGTAGGTCTCCGCCAGCAGGTCGTAATCGTTGACCGCGGTGCTCTCTTCAGGAGGCATGCGGTCCACGTTGCCAGAAAATCGGCGTCCGGGTCCCGCTCCGGAGGGAGGCGTCCGCCGGGGCCGCCTGTCAGGATTGGCGGGTGCGTTTCTTCCGTCCGCTGGTCAGCGCGGTCACCTATCGACGATGGGTGTACTTGATCCTCGGTGCCGCGCTCAGCGTGCCGTATCTGCTTTTCGCGATGATCGCGATGCCCTCGCTGATGCCGTTCACCACGACGGTGGGATGGGCGAGCCTCGTCGGATTCTTGGTGACGCTCGTCGTGCTGGGCGCGACCGCGTTCCTGCCCGCGGTGCGGGTGCTGGAGGCCGCGGCGGTGCGGGAATTGCTCGGCCAGCCCGCGCCCGGACGCGGACGCCTGCGCTGCGCGGCGATGTTCGTGCTGCACGTCGTGACCGGCGCGGTCGTCGGGCTCGCGACGCTCGCGGTACCAGCAGGATTCGGGTTCGCGATCAACGCGGTCTTCACCGGTCGGCTTGTCGACACGCCGGATTTCCAGGCGACGGTTCCGCGCGGCTGGGCCTCGACGTGGCTGCCCGCGGTGTTCGTGGCGGCTTTCGTCGTGCTGATCTACGTCGTGTGGGGCCTCGGCGGGTTGCTGCGCCGCGCGGCGGCCCGGTTGCTCGGCTGGTCCGCCGCCGAACGCATCGCGCAGCTGGAACGCCGCACCGACCAGCTCGCCGAACGCACCCGGCTGGCGCGCGAACTCCACGATTCCGTCGGCCACGCGCTTTCGGTGGTCACGCTGCAAGCCGGTGCCGCGCGGCGGACGTTGCACACCGACCCCGGTTTCACCGAAGAAGCGCTCACCGCGATCGAGGAATCGGCCCGCACCGCGCTCGACGACCTCGACCACGTGCTGGGCCTGCTTCGCGACGAAGCACGCGACCGGACGCCGCACGCGGGCCTCGCCAACCTGCCCGCGCTGATCACCGTGACGCAGCAGTCCGGCACGGATTGCCGCGTCGAAGTGCAGGGCGACGTCGCGAAAGTGCCGGCGGTCGTTTCCCGCGAGGTGTACCGGATCCTGCAGGAATGCCTCACCAATGCGGTGCGGTACGCGGGGAAGGTGCCGGTCACCGTCGCGCTGGCGGTCGCGGACGGGCAGCTGCGCGCCGCGGTCGCGAACCCGCTCGGTGCGGCCCGGCCGTCGCGCGCCCGGGGCGGCCGCGGTCTGCGGGGCATGGCGGAGCGGGCGGAACTGGTGGGTGGCAAGCTGTCCGCGGGGCCGGTGGGCGAAAACTGGGAGGTCGTGGTGACGGTGCCGTGGGGGAACCGGTGAGCGTGCGAGTCCTGCTGGTGGACGACGAACGGCTGATCCGGGCCGGGCTGCGCGCGATCGTGGACAGCGAACCGGACCTGACCGTGGTCGGCGAGGCGTCCGACGGCGCGGAGGTGCCGGGACTCGTCGCGCAGCTGCGCCCGGACGTCGTGCTGATGGACGTGCGGATGCCCGCGGTGGACGGGATTCGCGCGACTGAGCATCTGCTGTCCACTATGGACGAACCGCCGAAGGTGATCGTGGTGACCACCTTCGAAAACGACGACTACGTGTACGACGCGTTGCTCGCCGGGGCGAGCGGATTCCTGCTGAAACGCGCTCGGCCGGAGGAGATCGCCGCCGGGATCCGCACGGTGCTGGCGGGGGATTCGCTGCTGTTCCCGGCGGCGATCCGGGGAATGGCCGCGCGCCGTGCGCCCGCGACGGGTTCCGCGGCCCCGCTGGACTTCCTGACCGAACGGGAACGCGACGTGCTGCGGCTGATGGCGGCCGGACTGTCCAATGGGGAGATCGCCGCGGAGCTGTATCTGGGGCTGCAGACGGTGAAAACGCACGTCGGGAATGTGCTGTCGAAGCTGGGCGCGCGGGACCGGACGCAGGCGGTGATCCGGGCTTACGAATCGGGGTTCGTCACGCCGACCGGCTGATGGCGACGTCCCGGCCGATGCCGCGCAGGACTTCGACCCGGTCGCTGCCGGGACGGGAGAGGACCCAGCTCGAACCGGGGACGGCCTTGGCGCGTTTCTTGAGCGGCGCGAGCAGCCGGGAAGCGTCCCGATAGGACGGAATGGCGCCGCTGCCGCAGACGAGGGTCGCCAGGGACACCGTGACCGGCATGCCTTCGGCGGACCAGTGCGTGTCGAGCAGTGCCGCGGCGACCGTGCCGATTTCGTCCACGTCGCACACGATCAGGAAATCGTCGCCGCCGACGTGGCTCACGCGCATTCGCGGCAGCCGCCGGGACAGGTCGGTGAGGGTTTCGCCCAGTGCCCGGATCAGGTCGTCGCCCGCGGCGAAACCGGCGTTGTCGTTGACCGATTTGAACGCGTCGACATCCAGCCACGCCGCCACGAACGGCTCTCCGCTGGCGATCCGGCGTTCGACGTCGCGGGCCGCCGCCTCGCTGCCCGGCAGCCGGGTGAGCGGGCTGAGCGTGACCGCCTCCTCGACCTTCGCCTCGGCGACGCCGCGCACGACCTCGGTCACCAGCACCACGCCGAGGCAGCGCCCGGCCGCGTCGACCACCACGACATCGTCGCCGGTGCGGCCCCAGTCGGCGTCGGTGACCAGTTCCAGGAACTCCAGCGCGCTCGCGCCCGCCTCGATCAGGTGCGGTTTGTCCGCCAGCCGGGCGGCGGACCGCTTCGCGTGCAGCGCGTGCCCGTACGGACCGGTGATGGTGACGAGGAAACGCGTCCGGTCGACTGACCACTGTGGACGGTTGTCCGCGTCGACGCCCACCACGCCGCTCGGCGCGTCGGCGGCGGCGAGCACCTCGCGGACGTCGTCGCAGGTCGCGTCCACCGGCAAGGTCGTGGCCGGGCGCAGGAAATCGCCGACGCGCGGGGCCTGCGGCGGCGCGGGCGAGCGCCGGTCCTCCGGGAGGACCGCGCCGGAAGCCGAAGCGGACCGGTGCGCGGCGGGCGGCGCGAGCAGGTTGCCCTGCGCGATCCGGACGCCGAGGCTCTGCGCCGCGTCGAGCTGCGACTCGGTTTCGATCCCGGTCGCGACCAGCCGGATGTTCGTGCGCGTCGTGTAGTGCAGCAGCGCCTCGACGACGGCCGTGGACGCCGGGTCGCCGGGCAGGCCGCGCAGCACGCTGCGGTCGAGTTTCACCAGGTCCACCGGCGACTGCGCGAGCAGCGCCAGCGGGAGGTCGCCGCGGCCGAGCCCGTCGAGGGCGAGCCGGAAGCCCAGTTCGGTGAGCGCGCGCATGCCGTCGAGCAGGCGGCCGGTCGGCAGATGCGTGAACGGCGGCCCGACCTCGAGCACCACGTCGCGGGTGCGCCGCCCGGCCGCGCCGAGTTCTGCGATCAGCTCGTCGAACGCCTCCAGCGGCGACGCGAGGGTGCGCGCGGAGAGGTTGAGGTGCAGCGGGAGCGCGCTGGGCCGCTCGGCCTCCTGGCGCACCGCGGCGGCGGCCAGCCCGAGGTCGACCTCGGTGAGCCGGCCCGCGCGGCGGGCCTCGGCGAGGAGTTCGTGCGCCGTGCCCCGGCCCGGCCGGGCCAGCGCCTCGTACGCGACGACCCCGCCGGTGTGCAAGCTGTACATCGGCTGGAAGGCGAATCGGACCGCACGCAGCGTCGTCACGGAGGCGATACTCGCACCGTTCACGGCGGTGGCGAAACCGTTGTCAGCTGATGTTCACCAGGGCGGCACTTCGGCCACCGGATCGGAGTAACAAAATGCTTTTCCGTTCCCTCGTTCGGGAGCGGGAAAAATCACCGCACGTGGTCAGCCGAGCAGCCTCCGGCGGAGGCCGGCCGGGGCCGCGCGGAACAGGTTTGCCATGGTCGCGGCGGTTCCGGGGAGGTCGGCGCGGCCCGAGGTGAACGCGCGCTGCGCCGGGACCGGGAGCGCGAAGAACAGATCGAAAAATTGCGCCGACTGGGCAGGTGACATTCCGCACAATGCACGGAGTCCGTGGCGGCGCAAGGCATGCACAGCGCGCGCGTCGGCTGGCCACAATGCCTTCCGGGCCGCACCGGCCGCGGCCGCCGGACCTGCGTCGAACGCGTCCGCGAGAGCGTCCGCGACGCGAGGCGCGAGCTGCAGCGCGGTGGCGAGGCTGTAACCGGTCGCCGGGTGCACGAGCGCGCCCGCGACCCCGAACGGCACCGCCTGGTCGCGCTTCGGCAGCGGGACGTCGAGCACGATCCGCACTCGCTCGACGCGGCCCGCGGGGCGGATTCCGGCCGCAGCGAGGTGCGCGTGCAGCCGCTGCGCGAGTTCGGGCAACGGGAGCCCCGGCTTGCGGGCCAGGGACGTCTCCTCGACGAGTACGGAGCCGTCGCCGAGAGGCAGGACGTAGCGGAAGCTGTCCGTGCCGTCGCGCCAGTCCATGAACACCGCGGTGTCGGCCGGAGCCAGTCGTTCGGCCTGATCCGCGGGCAGCACGAGCCCGTACGCGGTCTGCTCGGCGCGGGGGCCGCGGAGCTTGGGCGCGCCGGAAGCATCGACGAACACCGCCGTCGCCAGCCGCCGACCGTCGGCGAGCAGGACTGTCGACCCGTGCGGACCGTGCTTCGCGCCGGTCGCCTTGCCCGCGATGACCTGGACCGGCGGCTCGGTGAGCCATGCGCGCAGACCGGCGTTGTCGAGCACCCGGTACGCACGGTCGACGCGGTGCTCACGGGTGCCGAACGCCAGCGTGGCCGCCGGAGCCGCCGCGATCGCCTTCGCTGGCAGCTCAGGCACTTCGTCCGCCCACAGTCCGTAAGTATTCGGCCACTTTCGGTGCGGATCCGGGTCGAGCACGGCGGTTTCCAGCCCTCGCCGGGCACACGCGGCCGCCAGCGCCCGTCCGGCCGGGCCGCCGCCCGCCACCAGCACGTCGGTCATCCCGCGATCCTGCCGTACGGCCGGATACGGTGGGACACATGGACGAGACCGATCCGAGGGCAGCGCGCCGGGACCCGGAGAACGGGGCGGGCGGGTTCACCGATCTGGCGACCAGCCCGTTCCGCGTCGACCGCGACCGGATCACCGCGTCGCCGTTCTTCGCGCGGCTCGGCGGGGTCACCCAGGTGGTCAGCGCCGGCGGCGCCGGGCTGCTGCACAACCGGCTGACGCACAGCCTCAAGGTCGCGCAGGTCGCGCGCGGGATCGCGGAGCGGATCACCGGGTCGAGCGAGTCGGCCGAACTGGCCGCGAAGCTCGGCGGCTGCGATCCGGACGCGTGCGAGGCCGCGGCGCTGGCGCACGACCTCGGGCACCCGCCGTTCGGGCACCTCGGCGAGCAGATCCTGGACCGGATCGCGCGGCACCGGTTCGGCCTCGCCGACGGGTTCGAGGGCAACGCGCAGTCGTTCCGCATCATCACCACGACGGACGTGCGCGGTCCGTCCGCGATCGGCCTCGACCTGACGACCGCGGTGCGCGCCGCGGTCCTGAAGTACCCGTGGGCCCGGCTGCATTACCCGCAGCCGCATCCGACCTCGATGGCGCAGCAGCCGCGCGGAGCCGCCGAACCGGACGACGCTCCCGGCACCGGCGCGAGCAAGTTTTCCGCCTATGTCACGGAATTGGACGATTTCGAACAGGCGCGGGCCCCGTTCGCCGGCCGGATCGAGCCGTGGCAGCAGACGGTGGAAGCGTCCGTCATGGACACTGCCGACGACATCGCGTACGCGATCCACGACCTGCAGGATTTCCACCGCATCGGCGTCCTGCAACACGCCCCCGTCGCCGCCGAACTGGGGGAGTGGCTGGCGCACGCCGTCGAACTGGCCTCTTTGGACGACGCCCGGCTGACCGCGGAAATACGCCGCCCAGGCCGTTCGCTGGAGCGGATGCGCCGCCGGATGCACTTGAAGGACAGCTGGATCGTGGACGACGACGCCTTCGCCGCGGCCGTCGCCCGAGTCCAGCGCGAACTGGTCGACGGCCTGCTCGCGGACGGCTTCGACGGCTCGACCGAAGCCGAGCAAGCGACCGCCGCGTTCTCGGCGAACTGGATGGTGCGGCTGGTGGACGGGGTTTACGTCCTGCCATCGCCCCCGACGCGGTCCGGGCACGTCGCCCTCCGGCCCGCGCAATGGCACGAGGTGCAGGTGCTGAAGTTCGTCCACCGGCGGTTCGTGTTGCTGCGCCCGGATCTCGCCTTGCACCAGCGCGGCCAGGCCAGCCTGGTCACAACGCTGGTCGACGCGCTGGACGCGTGGCTGCTGGACCGCGACGAGGCGTCCCGGCTGCCGCGGCGGCTGCACGACCTGATGGAACTGGCCCGCGGCGAGTACTCGGACCTCGCCCGGACCGCGCCGGAACTGCTCGTCGGCGCGACCGGCGAGCGGATCGAAGGCGCGGACGCGGTGCGCGGGCTGGCTCGGGGACGGGCTGTCGTGGACTTCGTGGCTTCGCTGACGGACAAGCAGGCGGTGACGTTGCTGGACGCCTTGTCCGGGCGGTCGAGTCAGCCCTGGTCGGATTCTTTTGTGCTGTAAATAGGTTGCGCATTCGGCTGGCTGATCAGCACGGTAGGCAGATGCCTTTTACGATCCGGGAAGCCGGAGAGGACGATTGGCCGCGTATCTGGCCGATCGTCCGGGACGTGGTGACCGAGCAGCAGACGTTTCCCTACGACCCGGCCATGAGCGAGGCGGACGCCCGGAAGCAGTGGCTGCTGCCCGCTCCGGCGCGGGTGGTCGTCGCGGCGGACGGGGATCGGGTGCTGGGCACGGCGAACATGTATGCGAATCGGCCGGGGCCGGGCAGCCATGTCGCTTCGGGGAGTTTGATGGTGGCCCGGGACGCGCGCGGTTCGGGGGTGGGCCGGGCGCTGGTCGTCGATCTGATCGCCTGGGCTCGGCGGGCCGGGTTCGCGGCGGTGCAGTTCAACGCGGTGGTCGAGACCAATGTCGCGGCGATCCGGTTGTACGAGAGCGTGGGGTTCGTGACGTTGGGAGTGGCGCCGGGCGCGTTTCAGCATCCGGTCGAGGGACGGGTCGGGTTGCGGATCATGTGGCTGGAGCTGTGACCGGCTTCGCGGAGGTTTTCGATCTCGGCGCGCGGCTGCCGGGCCAGGTTTTCCGGGAAGTCCAAGGGGATTTCCTGTTCTGCGAGTACGACGCGGTGCTGGCTCCGGAACTCTGGCCCGCGCTTGGCGAACTGGCTCGCTGGCACGGTGACGAGCGTGTCGATCTGCTGGTGCTCGAACCTGGTGCCCAGCGGACGGTTTCGTTGCCCGCGGACGCGGGCACGGACGGTTACTGGGCGGCGATCGGGCATGAATCGGACGGTGGCTTCCTGGACTCGATCGCGGTTTCGGCGGACGTCGTCGCGGTGACGGGGCCGTCCGGGAAGTGGGGCTGCTGGGGCGAACGCGGTCCGGAGGTGGCGGTTTTCCAAGGTTTTCCGGACGCTGCGGCCCGAGACGGGTGGCGCGAGCGGTTCGGCCCGTTCCTGGACGCGGCGGGGGCTGTCGAGTCGTATGTGTGGATGGCGGTCGGCGGCCGGTTCCGGGCGAGTTCGCGGGTGCACTGGTGGCCAATTACGGCACCAGGTGAGGCGGTGATCGAGGTAGTCGACCATTCCGGAAAAGCGATCGGCCGCTACGGGCCCGTCCGCCTGGAATTGCGGCTCGATTCTTCCTCGCGAGTGGACCCGGTATCCCACGGCGCAGCACGGAGACTGGCTCCACGTCGTGCAAAACGCGTGGTTCGTTTCCGGGAAAGACGCGATGCGCTACGGCACCGGCGACCTCGTCCTCGACGGTCGGGAGCTGCCTTCGAAGGATTCGTTCTACTGCGCCCTCGGCGAGGCGGCGAACGGGCCGGGCGGCTACTTCGGCAGCAACTTGGACGCGCTCAACGACTGTCTCCGGAGCGGATCCGGTTCACCGCCCCGCTATTCGGTGCTCTGGAACGCTGCTGCGGCCTCCCGACGCGTCTTGGGCGACGCGTTCGTGGACGCGGTCGCGGAAGTCTTCCGCGATCATGGGGTCGAACTGCGCGAACGGTGAACCCGCTGTCCGGTCCGGCATCGGCAAGACAGCCGGGGCGGCAGCGGCTCGGCCGAACAGCCTACGACGTCCGGCGGGCACCGGAAATTGCCCCGCCAACGTCACCCCAACGGCCGTTTTTCCCGGACAGAAGTGGGACTTAGCTGGATCCAGCCGGTGATCACCGGCGTTGGCCAGCGTGAGTCGGGGCGCGCGGTGTGAGATCGGAGGCGCACATGCGTCGTACCCGTTCACCTGGAGCCTCGACGAAAACCGCAAGAAGACGGACGGGCGTGGTCGCCGCGGCGGTGCTCGCCGCCGGGTTGGCGACCCCGCCCCTAGCCGGAGCGCAGGAGTCTGCTGTGGACTCCGCCGCGAACAGTCAGATCGCCGCGTTGCAAGCGGTGAAAGCCGGGCAGACCGCTGCTGAGTCCAAAATAGACAGCAAGCTGCTCGTCCAGGAGAAGATGCGCACGCGGAGCCTGAGCGCGGCCGCGTTGCCGGGAATCGCGAAGACCGCGGACAAAGCACTGGTCGACATCAGGGTCACGCAGGTCAGCGACGGCCTCGTCAGCGACCTGCGCAAGGCCGGGGCCGAGGTGCGCGCGGTGTCGAGCGCGGCGGCGAGCATCCGGGCCGAGGTGCCGCTGACCGCATTGCCGGAGATCGCGAAACGCGGCGACGTGAAGCACGTCGAAACCGCGGATCAGGCGATGACGGCACGGCAGCGGGAAAACAAAGACGGCACGGAAACCAAGCAGCAGAAGGCTGATCGGATTGACCGGCAGCTCAAGGAAGCCCTCGGGACCAAGGCGCAAGTGGTCAGTGCGGGGGACCGGGCGCACAACGCGGACACGGCGCGCCAGCAGTTCGGCGTGACCGGCACCGGAGTCAAGGCGTGCGCGCTGTCCGACGGCGTCGACTCGCTGGAGGTTTCCCGCACCAAGGGCGAGCTTCCTGCCGTCGACGTCCTTGCCGGACAAGCCGGCAGCGGCGACGAGGGCACCGCGATACTGGAGATCATCCACGACCTCGCTCCGAACGCGAAGCTCGGTTTCGCGACGGCATTCACCTCCGACGCGAGTTTCGCCGACAACATCCGCAAGCTCCGTTTCGAAGCGCACTGCGACGTGATCGTCGACGACGTCATTTACTTCAAGGAATCCCCGTTCCAGGACTGGATCATCGCGCAAGCGGTGAACGACGTGACGGCCGACGGCGCGCTCTACTTCTCCTCCGCGGGCAACGAAGGCAACGTCGCCGACGGCACCGCAGCGCACTGGGAAGGCGATTTCGCCGATTCGGGCATCTCGATCGGCAAATTCGCCGGCACGGCGCACAACTTCGCCGGCGCGGCCGGAAAGCAGGTGTTCGAGCCTGTCTCGGACGCGTCGTCGGCGAACGTCCCGGTGACGCTGCATTGGTCGGACCCGATCGGCGCGGCTGCCGACGACTACGACCTCTACCTCCTCGACGCGCGCGGCAACGTCGTGAGCTTCAGCCAGGACGTCCAGAACGGCACGCAAGATCCGTACGAGCAGCTGGCCACTCCGTTGTTCGGCGGCACCGGGTTGCGGCTCGCCGTGGTGAAGTTCTCCGGGGCCGCCCGGTATCTCTCGCTGACGGCGTTCGGCAGCCGGTTCCGCGACTCGGCGGACGGGCTCAAGGCGTACTCCACGCCGGGCGCGGTCGTGGGCCACGCAGCGGCGCGCAAGGCGTTCGCGGTCGCCGCGGCACCGGCGGAGGCGGCGTTCGGCCGTCCTCTCGAACCGGGCGACCCGGCGAACCCGACCGGCCCGTACCCGGCGGCGTATTCGGCTGCCAGCAAGGCAGAACGGTTCAGCTCGGACGGTCCGCGGCGCGTGTTCTACGAAGCCAACGGAACGCCGATCACGCCCGGCGACGTGTCGTCGACCGGCGGAGAAGTACGGCAGAAGCCGGAAATCACCGCGGCGGACGGCGTGCACACGTCGGTGAGCGGATTCGACCCGTTCTTCGGCACCTCGGCCGCCGCACCGCACGCGGCGGCGATCGCGAGCCTGGTGCTGTCCGGCAACCCCGGACTGTCCTCTTCGGACATCCGTGAGGCGTTCCTGAAGACGGCGGTGGACATCGAAGCGCCAGGCACGGACAACCTCACCGGTGCCGGTGTGCTGCTGGCGGACAAGGTTCTGACGTACACCGGAGCCAGCCCGCAGCCGTACGCGGAGGCGGGACAGCCGACAGTTCGCGGGTCCAACGGCGGCAGCACGCTCAACCCCGGCGACACCGCGACCGTCACGCTGCCGGTGAAGAACAACGGCGACGGCACGGCGGTGTCCACGAGCGTCGTGCTCACCTCGCCCACGCCGGGCGTCACGATCGCGCCTCGGGCGAAGTCGTACGGAACGATCAGTCCCGGGCAGACCGGAATCAACGACTTCACCGTCACGGTTCCGGCAAGCCAGCAGCTCGGCTCGCCGGTGGTGCTCAATGCGAGGGTGACTTTCGCGGGCTCGTACTCGCCGCGCACCAGCACGTTCGCGCTGCCGGTCGGCACGCCGTCGCCGGTCGCGCAGACGTTCGCCTACGCCGGTCCGGCGGTCGCGATTCCGGACAACTCGCAGCTCGGCGCGTCGGTTCCGCTCGTGGTGAGCGGTGTCGGACCGGCGTCGAAGGTGTCGCTGTCGATCGACGGCAGCACCTGCACCGCGGCGGAAAAGGCGACCACGGTCGGCATCGACCACACCTACGTCAACGACCTGGTCGGCACGCTGACCTCGCCGTCCGGGGCGACGGCGACGCTGTTCCAGAAGGGCGGCGGCAGCGGCAACAACCTCTGCCAGGTGGTGTTCGACGATTCCGCGGCGAAGCTGTTCAGCACGACCGGGTCCGCGGACGCTCCGTTCACCGGCACCTACCGCCCGGTCGCGCCGCAGAGCCAGCCGGGCACGTCGGCGGACGGGACGTGGACGCTCAAGGTGACCGACACCACCGGTGGTGACACCGGTTCGATCCGCAGCGTTTCGCTGCACGTCAACGGGTACGTGGCCGCCGGGCATCCGGCGGACGTGCACAAGACGGTGACCACGGGGCCGGTCCGGCCTCAGCTCGCCTGAGCAGATGCGGGGCCGTCGCGATGCGCGGCGGCCCCGTACCGTTTCCGGTATGGCACGGCAGGTCGCAGGCGGCGGACGGGCGGTGGTGGTCCCGCCGGAACGGCTCGACGGCTGGTTCGCGCGCTTCGCCCAACGCAACGACGGCGTGCGCACCACGGTCCTCACTGCGACAGAAGTGCTTGTCTCCGCCGGAAACGGCACTACGGCCACCGCGACCGTCCCCTTTGGACCATTGCCAGAACAGGGCGAATACCCCGGCCTGGCCGTCGAACCGTTGCTCCGGCACGTGCGGACACCACGACTGATCGCGCTGCTGCTGGTCCGGAAAGGCGGACACTCGCTCGGACTCGCTCACGACGGCCGCGTGGTCCTCTCTCGAACCGACCGGCATCACGTGCAGGGCCGGACCGCTGCGGGAGGCTGGTCGCAGCAACGCTTCGCGCGCCGTCGCGAAGGCCAGACTCGAGCCGCGCTGCAATCGGCCGCGCAAGACGCGTACGAGGTTCTGCTGCCTCGACTGTCCGAAGTGGACGCTGTAGTGCTCGGCGGAGACCGCCGGGCACTGGGCGAACTGCGCGCCGACCGACGGCTCGCCGCACTGTTCGACCGGGCCGAGCCGCGAGTGCTGGAGATCCCCGAACCCCGCCGCGAAGTGCTGGCCGAAGCCGCGCAGCGGGCGCGTGCGGTGGACCTGGTGGTGCGCGACCCGGCCGCGGGCCGCGAGTGAATCCGGACACGGCCGCGAAAACCGTTCGACGCCGACCCGTACACTGGGTTCGTGGTCAACAGGGCATTGGTGCGGATTCAGAGAGAGTAGCCGCCCGCCCCGCATCGCACGCGGTGCCGGGGCGCTCCAGCACGTCCATCTGACCCCCCCGTCTCCGGGAGTTCTCTTGATCACGGCCACTGGCCTCGAGCTGCGCGCCGGTTCGCGCATTCTGCTCGACGGCGCCACCCTCCGCATCCAGTCCGGCGACCGCATCGGCCTCGTCGGCCGCAACGGCGCGGGCAAGACCACCTCGCTGAAGGTCCTCGCGGGCGAGGGCGAACCGCACGCGGGCGACGTCCGCCGCAGCGGCGAACTCGGCTACCTGCCGCAGGACCCGCGCGAGGGCGACCTGTCGGTCACCGCCAAGGACCGCGTGCTGTCCGCGCGCGGGCTCGACACCCTGCTGCGCGACATGGAAAAGGCGCAGACCTCGATGTCCGAGCTGGTCGACGACAAGCAGCGGGACAAGGCGATCAACCGCTACGCGCGGCTGGAGGAGCGGTTCTCCTCGCTCGGCGGGTACGCCGCGGAGAGCGAGGCCGCGCGGATCTGCTCGAACCTCGGCCTCGCCGACCGCATCCTCGCCCAGACGCTCAGCACGCTGTCCGGCGGTCAGCGCCGCCGCGTCGAGCTGGCCCGGATCCTGTTCGCCGCCGCCGAGGCGGGAGCCGGCGGAAAATCCGAGACGATCCTGCTGCTGGACGAGCCGACCAACCACCTCGACGCCGACTCGATCAACTGGCTGCGCGGCTTCCTCAAACAGCACGACGGCGGGCTCGTGGTGATCAGCCACGACGTCGAACTGCTCGGCGACGTCGTGAACAAGGTGTGGTTCCTCGACGCCACCCGCGGCGAGATCGACATCTACAACATGAGCTGGCAGCGCTACCTCGACGCGCGCGCCACCGACGAGAAGCGCCGCCGCCGCGAGCGCGCGAACGCCGAGAAGAAGGCGTCCGCGCTGCAGGCACAGGCGGCGAAGCTCGGCGCGAAGGCGACCAAGGCCGTCGCCGCGAAGAACATGGCCCGGCGCGCGGAGCAGATGCTGTCCGCGCTCGACGAGACGCGCCAGGCGGACAAGGTCGCCCGGATCAAGTTCCCGGAACCGGCCCCGTGCGGGCGCACGCCGCTGACCGCCGACGGATTGTCCAAGTCGTACGGCTCGCTCGAGATCTTCACCGGCGTCGATCTGGCGATCGACCGCGGCTCGAAGGTCGTGGTGCTCGGATTGAACGGAGCCGGAAAGACGACATTGCTCCGGCTGCTCGGCGGAATGGAAACGCCGGACACCGGATCCGTCCAACCGGGTCACGGATTGCGTTTGGGCTATTACGCACAGGAACACGAAACTCTCGACCACGAAGCGTCGGTGTGGGAAAACATCCGCCATCTCGCGCCGGACACCGGCGCGCAGGAGCTGCGGAACCTGCTCGGCTCGTTCCTCTTCACCGGCGAACAGCTCGATCAGCCCGCCGGCACGCTGTCCGGCGGCGAGAAGACCCGGCTCGCACTCGCTGGACTCGTGTCCAGCCAAGCCAATGTGCTGCTGCTGGACGAACCGACGAACAACCTGGATCCGGCCAGCCGCGCGCAGGTGCTCGACGCGCTGCGCAGCTTCGCCGGCGCGGTCGTGCTGGTGACGCACGACCCGGGCGCGGTCGAGGCGCTCGAACCCGAGCGCGTGATCCTGCTTCCGGACGGAACCGAGGACCACTGGTCCGCGGATTATCTTGAACTTGTCCAGCTTGCCTGACCCAGTGCGTCCGTTCGGGTGCTTACCGTGTCGGCGAAAGCACTGGAATGGCCCAATGTGATCGCGGTTTCGATCGTTTTACGGCTGTCGTCTGGCAATCCGGCGCGTAGTGTTCGATCATTGCCCCGGCAGGGGCCGTGAATGGCCCGGAACAACCACTCGGCGGGAAGGCGATCGACGTGGCTGATCTCAAGAAAGGCGCGCGGATCACCGGCAACACGCGCGACAAGCTGGCCGCTGACCTGAAGAAGAAATACGAGAAGGGCTCGAGCATCCGGGCTCTGGCCGAATCCACCGGACGGTCCTACGGGTTCGTCCACCGGGTGCTGTCGGAGTCCGGGGTCCAGTTGCGGGGGCGCGGCGGGGCCACTCGAGTCAAGAAGAAGTAGCGTCAGCGCGGCCGCTGCGCGGGGGGCGCACGGTCGAACCGGTTGTCCGGAAGGTCAGCGCGGCTCCGAGGAGTACCAGCGGGTACACGAGGTAGCCGTACCGGGTGGCCGGGGTAAGCAGGATCAACGCGCCGAGTCCGACGGCGGTTCGCGTCAGTGCAGCGGATCCCGTCGCGGGGGGCCGGCGTGCCAGCCAGATCAGCATCGCCACAGCCGCAAGACCCACCAGCACCAGGGAAATCGCGGTGCCGGCCGGTCCGGTCTGCGCGATCAGATGCCCGGGCAGCGGGCTCGCCGCGGGGGAGCGGACCGCGCCCATGCCGAGCGGGAAGCGGATCACGTGCTCGGTGAACGCCTCCGGGTTCGCCAGATACACCGGCAGATGCAGCGCGATCGTCGCCGCGGCCAGCGCGGCCGCGAAGCGACCTGTTGCCGCCCAAGGATTTTCGCCGCGAGCACGCCGGTAAACGAATACCGCGAGCACCGCGGCGGCCGGTGCGACGATGAGTTTCGCGCTGATCACCAGCGCCAGCACGAACCCAGTCCATCCTGGACGGCCGGACGCGGCGAGCGCGAAGGTCAGCACGAGCAGGCCGACGATCGCGAGGTCTGGACCGGCCACGGCCCAGGTCAACGCGGTCAGCGGACAGGCGATCGCGAGCTGTGCGGCGAAAACCGGGATCCGGGGCCGGTTCAGCAGCCGCCAGGAGGCGTACGCGCAGATCACCGCGGCGAGCGCGAACATCCAGCGCGCGTCGGTCAGTGCGTCGAGGACCGGATTGCCGCCGAACAAGGCGCGCGGCAAGCCGAAAACGGTCATCACCGGGCCGTACGGCGTGTAGTCGTTCACTTCCGGTGCGCGGTTGAGCGCGGAGAGGTCGAGGTACGGGGTTCCGTTCCGCAGCAACAGATCCGCGCTGCGTTCGATCACCCACACCTCGGGCTGCGCGGCCCACGAGAACGGGGTGATCAGCCAGTCCGTTCCGGTCAGCCGCCGGATCACCAGCATCAGCAGCGGCGCGCACATCGCGAGTACGACAACCGCGCCGATTCCGATCCAGCGCGAACCGAATTTGCCGTTAGTTTGCATTCCGCGCCGTGCGGAAATCGTCAGCCAGGCACTGTGCGCGGCCGCCAATCCGTATCCGGCGACGGCGAAATTGCCCCAGATCCGGTAGCCGTAGAACTCCGAAGCGAGCGCGGTGCCGAGCGCGAAGGCGAAGCAGCCGAGATAAAAGACGAGATCCCAGGCGACGACGCGCACGGGATGAGCCGCCTCGCCGCGCGCAGGGGCCATCAGCAGTTGCACCCGCGTTTCCTCCCCGGTTCGCCGACCCCGAAACGCCAGGCTACCGAGCCGGGCCGCCCCGTCCGTGCCCCGCCCTGGCAGACGGTCCGTGAAGGGCTCCTTGAGGGAATCAGATTCCCTCAAGG
>NZ_JBSHAM010000140.1:0-16018 GCF_053611505.1 Amycolatopsis sp. NPDC054798
CGGCGGCGGCGCCCGCCGCCCCCGCCTCCGTCCGCCCTCCGACCCCCCCGGGGGGGGGGCGGCGCGTGGTGCGGCGACTGGTCCCCCGCACACCCCCCCCCACAACCCCACACGACCCCCGCCTCGCTCTCGCGGGGGAGGCGCTTCCCCCTGGCGTCCGATCCCTTCCGCCACGGTTCGGACGACGCTTGGCGCATGTCGTTGAAGCAAGCCGAACTGCGCAATTGGCCAGGCTACGTCGCCGCGGTCTGGGGGCTTTTGTTCGCGATCCCCAGCTTCGTCTGGGCGACCGGCAACACCTTCGGCGCGCAATCGACGGTGTCGCCGTCGCTGGTGAAGCTCGCGCAGGACCGTGTCCCGTGGTTTGTGGTTGTTCTGGTGGCCACCGGTCTGCTGAAGGTTTTCGGCACCGTGATCGGCCTCTGCCTGACCCGGCCGCGTGGCCGGTGGCTCAGCCGGGCGATCGTGTTGTGCGGCAGCGGCGCGGCGGTTCTGCTGACCTGGCACGGCGGGCTTTTCGTCGTGCAGGGCGTGCTGGTCAAGACCGGAGCCGTGGCCGTCGATCCGGCGTTGTCCAACTTGGTCGGTTGGTATCTCTACCTGTGGGGGCCGTGGTTCATCGCTGGCGGTCTCGCGTTCGCTGCGGCTGCCGCGCTGTACGTCCGGCACCGCGACGACCGACGCACGCTCACGCGCTACGGAGTGGCCGGCGCGCTCGGTGCCTTGGTGCTGTCGGTAGCTGCGGTCGCGACGGGTGTTGGGTGAGTCAGCGGAGGGCTCCGGCGAGGACGGTGGCTGCCATCTGCCGTACCGCCTCCTCGCTGGGCGGTTCCCCGGTGCGGTCGGCGAACAGCAGGTGCCCGGCCCCGATAAGCGTCGGTGCCAGCGTCTTTACGTCAGCCTCCGGGGCGAGCCGACCGAGATCTCGTTCCGCGGCAAGGTAATCCGCGAGCACGTTCGCCGCGTCAGTGGCCAGCGGAACTCCCGGACCTGGCCGAGTCGCCCGGAGCCGGTGCCGCAGTTCGTCGCGGAAGGTGATCAGGGCGACGATCGACACCGCGACCGAGGAGAAGACCTCGGTGAGCACGTCAGTCACCGTCTCGACCAGATCGCCGGTTCCGGCTCCGGCGAGCAGGTCGTCCCCACGGGCTTCGAGCCGGTGGATCCGGTCGAGCACCAGTGCGGCGAGGAAGGCGTCGAAATCCTCGAAATGCCGGTGCAGCACGCCCTTCGCGCAATCCGCTTCGGCGGTGACGGCCCTGCTGGTGAGGCCGCTCGGCCCCTCGCGAAGCAAAACCCGTTCCGCAGCGTCGAAAAGCTGGGCGCGGACGTCGCGGAGATGGATCCCGGTGGGCAACTCGACAGTCCTCTCTAGCCATAGTGGGCGCTTGCCCACTATGGTGGGCACATGCCCACTTTACCCTCTCCCGAACCTCATCAGCACCGGACGATGGCGGAATCGTTCGGCGTCGACCCCGAGCGCTACGACCGGGCGCGCCCGCGTTACCCGGACGAACTGGTGACCGCCCTCGTCAAAGCAAGCCCTGGAAGGGAATTTCTCAACGTCGGCTGCGGAACCGGCATCGAGGGGCGGCAATTCCACGCCCACGGTGCCGTGGTGTTCGGCGTGGAACCGGACGCGCGGATGGCGGAGTTCGCCCGGCGCGATTTCCCGGTCGAAGTCGCGAAATTCGAGGATTGGGACCCGGCGGGGCGGACGTTCGACGCCCTGGTGTGCGGGCAGGCGTGGCACTGGGTCGACCCGGCCGCTGGAGCCGCCAAGGCAGCGCAGGTGCTCCGCCCGGGCGGCCGGTTCGCCGCGTTCTGGCACGTCTTCATGCCGCCGGAGGAAATTTCGCAGGCACTCGCGGACGCCTTGCGCCGGGCGATGCCGGACTCGCCGTTCAGCACCAACTACCTGAAAAACCCGAACGCCCAGTCCTATCAGCCGATGCTCGACCGGGCCGCGGACGGGCTGGCCGGGACTGGGGCGTTCGCCGAGACCGAGTACTGGCATTACGAATGGACGCAGGACTACAGCCGCGACGAATGGCTGGACCTGCTCGCCACGCAGGGCGGCGTCACCGTGGCGGCACCGGAGCAACGCGACCAGGTGCTGGCCGAGGTCGGGGCCGCGATCGACGCGCGCGGCGGCCACCTGACGACGAATTACTCGACCGCCGCGGTGACCGCCGTCCGCTTGTCCTGACCGCCGGTCATTCCTCCAGCGAAAGCGCTTGGCTCGGGCAGATGTTCACGGCCTCGCGCGCCTTCTCGACCAGCTCGCCGTCCGGAGTGTCGTTGAGGACGATGACGGTGCCGTCGTCCTCGCTCTGGTCGAACAGCGCGGGTTCGGTGAGCACGCACTGGCCGGCGCCGACGCACTTGCCGGTGTCCGCGATGATCTTCATGATGGCCTCTTCCTGGCTTGTGGTGGGAGCACTCTGATCTCTACCAGGTCACCGGCAACTGGTACAGGCCGAAGATCGTGGCGTCTTCCTTCACCGGGAGCTCGTCGACCGGCAGCGCGCTCTTGAGCGTCGGAATGCGGCGGAACAGGGTGTCGAACACGATCTGCAGCTCCATCCGCGCGAGGTTCTGCCCGAGGCACTGGTGCGGCCCGAACCCGAACGCGACGTGGTGGCGCGCGCCGCGTTCGAGGTCGAGCTTGTCCGGGTTCTCGAACGCGTCCGGGTCCCAGTTCGCGGCGTAGCCCAGCACGAGCACGCCTTCGCCCGCCTTGACCGTGACGCCGCCGAGTTCGACATCCTCGGTCGCGACCCGCGCGGTCGCGCCTTCGACAATCGTGAAGTAACGCAACAGTTCCTCGACCGCGAGGAGTGTCTTGCCCGGGTCGGCCTCGATCTTCGCGCGCTGCTCGGGGTTCTCCAGCAGCCCGATGGTGCCGAGCGAGATCATGTTCGCGGTGGTCTCGTGCCCGGCGACCAACAGCAGGAACGCGAGCCCGATCATCGCGTCGTGGTCGTAATCGCCCTCCTCGCGGCGCTTGACGATCTGCCTGCCGAGCAAGTCGTCGGCCGGGTCCTTCTCCTTCGCCGCGACCAGGCCGCTGAGGTATTCGCGCAGTTCCTCCGACGCCTTCTTGCGATCTTCGACGCTGGTGCTGCGCCGGATGAGCGCCATCGTGCGCTCTTGGAAGTAGTCGTGGTCGGAGTACGGGACGCCGAGCAGCTCGCAGATCACCAGCGACGGCACCGGCAGCGACAGCTTTTCCACCAGGTCGGCCGGTTTCGGCCCGGCGAGCAATTCGTCGATCAGGCCGTCGACGATCTCCTGGATCCGCGGCCGCATCGCTTCGACCCGCTTGACGGTGAACTCGCCGAGCACCGCCCGGCGGGCCTCGCCGTGCTCGGGCGCGTCCATCCCGATCATGGCTTTCTGCTTCACGTTGGTGAGGATCGCGGCCCCGCCCTCGGCCAGGAACGGGAAGTTGGGCAGGAACCGGTCCGAGGAGAACCGGCGATCGCCGAGGACCAGCCGGGCTTCCTCGTGCCGGGTGGCCGCCCAGGCCTGGTTGCCGCCGGGGAGCTGCACCCGGGTGAGCGCGGCGTCCTCGCGCATCCGGACGTACTGCTCCGGCTGGGAGAACGGGCAGGTGCGGGCGACCGGCAAGCGGAGTTCTTCAGTGGCAGTCATCGTTTCCCCCTCACCAGGTCACCGGGAGGCAGTACAGCCCGAAGACGCCGGAGTCGTGTTTGAACGGCAACTGATCGACCGGCGCGGCGAGCCGCAGCGTCGGGATGCGGCGGAACAGCGTGTCGAAGACGATCTGCAATTCCATCCGCGCCAGGTTCTGGCCGAGGCACTGGTGCGCGCCGAAGCCGAACGCGACGTGGTGGCGGCCGCCGCGGGTGATGTCGAACCGCTCGGGCTCGGGGAAGACGTCGGAGTCGAAGTTGGCCGCGTAGCTCAGGCCGAGCACGCCTTCTCCGGCCTTGATGGTGACGCCCGCGATGTCCACGTCTTCGAGGGCGACGCGGGTGGTGGCGAATTCCGCGATGGTGAAGTAGCGCAGCAATTCCTCGACGGCGTCGAGGGTTTTGCCCGGATCCTCCTTGATCGCGGCGAGCGCGTCCGGGTTCTCCAGCAGCGCGAGAGTGCCGAGCGAAATCATGTTCGCGGTGGTCTCGTGCCCGGCGATGAGCAGCAGGAAGGCCATCGACACGAGGTCGTCGTGGTCGTAGTTGCCCTCCTCGCGCTTCTTCGCGATCTGGCGGCTGAGCAGATCGTCCGCCGGTGCGGTTTCCTTCTTGGAAACCAAGTCGGACAGATAATTCTGCATCGCTTCGACCGAGCTGCTGCGTTCTTCGAAGCCCGTTTCCCGGTTGAGGAGCCGGGAACTGTGCTGCTGGAAGAAGTCGTGGTCGGAGTACGGGACGCCGAGCTGTTCGCAGATCACCAGCGACGGCACCGGAAGCGAGAGCGCGGACACCAGGTCGGCCGGTTTGTCGCCGGCCAGCATCGCGTCGAGGTGCTGGTCCACGATCTCCTGGATGCGCGGCTGCAACGCCTTCATCCGCTTGACGGTGAACTCGCCGACGACGCTGCGGCGAGCCGGGCCGTGCTCCGGCGGGTCCATCGCGATCAGCGACGGACGCAGCCTCGGACGGCGCTGCTGGCCGTCCTTGAACAGGACCGGAAAGCCGGGGTTGAAGCGGTCCGAGCTGAACCGGGGGTCGTTGAGCATCGCCCGCAGGTCCTCGTGCCGGTGGAGCACCCAGGCGCGCTGGCCGGTGTGCTCGAGTTCGACGTAGTGCGCGCGAGCGTCGCGGAACCGGTCGTAGTCCGGCGGCGGCGCGAACGGACACGTTCGCTTCATCGGGAAGGCGGCCTGCTCAGGCAGGGTGGCGCTGGGCTGGGCGACGTTGGTCATCGAAACCCCCTATGGGCGGATTGCCCGGTTACGGAACGAATGTGGAGGATTACATTCCGGTTCACTGCCCAAGGTACCGAAGTGGAGGATCGTCGTCCACTAGCAACGGGGTGACAATTGCTGTCCCACCCGGGTCGCGGGCACGTTTGCGCAGTTGGATCGGCATGCGAGAATGCGCGCCAACCGGGAAGAGAGAAGGCCGGCTATGAGTGCAGACCCCGAGACGCCGCTGCGGGCGGACGCGCAACGCAACCGCGACCAGATCATCGCCGCGGCCCGCGTCATTTTCGCCAGCCAGGGTCCCGAGGTCCCGATGGAGGAGATCGCGCGGGCGGCCGGCGTCGGCGTGGGCACCCTGTACCGGCGCTTCCCGGACCGCGACGCGCTCATCCGCGCGGTGGCGGTGGACAACTTCGCGGGAGTGCTGGACAACGCCAGGCGGCTGTCGGTGGAGGCTCCGACGGCGTGGGAAGCGTTGGTGCAGCTGCTGTACCACGGCGCGGAACTGCAGCTTTCCATGCAGCTGGCCATGTTGTCGCAGCGTGCGCACGAAATTCTCAAGGACGACCCCGAGGTGGCTCACCTGCGCGAAGCGGTGCTGCTCGAGGTCGAAAGGCTGGTCGATCGTGCGCAGGCCGAAGGCACGCTGCGCAAGGACGTGGGTGCGGGAGACGTCGCGGTGCTGTTCGCCCGGCTCATCCGCCAGCTGCCCGCGCACCGGTTGAAATCGCCGGAGATGGCTGCGGCCCGCAACATCGCGATCATGATCGACGGCCTGCGCGCCGGCCCGGCCACCACGCTGCCGGGGCGGCCGATCGGCAAGGAAGATCTTCTCTGACCCTTTCTTCGGACGCGGCGGGCCGCTCCGGGTTGCTCCGATAGGGGTGATCCCACAGCGGGCCATCGGGATCCGGGCGGGGACGTCTTATCTCGTGAAAGCCGGTGCGGAGCCGCCGGAAATCAGGAGAGGGGACGAACATGAAGAACATCCGCCGAATCGCCGTCGCTGTCGCTGTCGCCGGGGGCGCGGCCGCTGTCTTCGCCGGAACGGCCGGCGCCACGACCGCCACCACGGACTCGTCGGCGCTGCAGTGCACGGCGAATCAGTTCAGCACCAAGCTCGTCTACGGCGGGGCCGGTGCTGGCCAGCGCCACGCGGCGCTGCAGTTCACCGCGAACCCTGGCGAGCGGTGCTTCCTGCCCGGCAAGGCCGACGTCGGCCTGATCGGCGCGCACAACGTCCTGGTCAACAACGAGGCGGCGGCCGACGCCCCGCCGGTGCTGCTGGCGGACGGATCGTCGGCGTACGTGCCGCTGCACTGGACCGCGATCGGTTCGGAGGGCGAGCAGCAGACGCCGAACGGGCTGACCATGACCGCCCCGGCGGACACCAACCCGCGCGGGGACTACATCAACCCGAACGTGACGGTGGACTGGACCTTCGGCGCGGTGGACGCCGACCAGAACAGCCACACCATCGACGTTGGCGCGCTGACGCCGGGCGAAGCGCCTGCGGCGTAAGGAATTCAGTCGAGCGGTGCTGCGCGGGTGAGCGAATCGAGGACCCGCAGCAGCACCGCCCGGGCGGCGTCGCCCTCGGCCGCGACTGTCCACAGTAGATCCGCGACCTCGTGGTACGGATCGGCGTCGCTCGCGATGTGCTCGCCCTCCGGGGTTTCGACCATCGCGACGTCGTCGACGACCCAGAAGTCGGCGGTGACCGGATAGGGGAGGACGACGTCCGCGGGGATGATGCCGAAGCGGATGTTCGGGGTGCCGAGCAGTGCGAGCAGCTTGTGCACCTGCGCGATCATCACCTCCCGCGGCGCGTTCGGGTAGCGCAGCGCGGCCTCGGAGGTGAGCAGTTCGATGGTCCGGCCGGGTTCGTAGAGGATCTGCTGGCGCTGCATCCGCGCCCGGACCGCCTCGGTGATGTCCTGCGCACCGCCGTGGATCCGGGCGTGGGCGAGCAGCGTATGCCGCGCGTACTCCGGGGTTTGCAGTAATCCGGAGACAATTCGGAGATCTACCGCCCGAATTCGTAGCGCTCTGGCCTCTCTGGCTATGGATTCCTCTTGTCGAGCCCGGTGTCCGTCGCGGACTTTGTCTTTCCAGCTCGCGTGCGCGTCCCGGACCCCGACCAGTTGCTCGCGCAGCTGTTCGGCCAGCTCCGGAGGCCCGCCCACGGCAGCGATCCAGGCGTCGAGGTCGTCGTCGCCGACGGTCTGTCTGCCGTTCTCGATCTTGCTGACCTTGGGGGCGTTCCAGCCGATCGCCTTGGCGAAATCCTTTCCAGTCTCGTAGCCCGCGTCGACCCGGAGCCGGCGCAGGCGGTCGCCAAGCTCTGCCCGGCGTTTCTCGAAACTGGTAGGCACTAGCCCTCGCTATCGCATGCGGAATTCCTCGAACCCGTTGGCATCTTCCCACACCTGGGGTCGAGTTTCGAGAAATCCTGGGCGACTAGTGCGTCTGAATCGCCGGGATGCCTTGCCTTGCCTGCGCCGGTCCGTGGGTCTTCAGGCTTCCTGCGGAAAGAACTTGAGCAGGCCGGCGGGGATTTCGACGGCCGTTTCGGTGTCCGGCATGCCGCGTTCGTGCAGTTGCCGGAGCGCCTGCTCGTCGGTGACCCGGTACCCCTGGACGACGTACGTGCCGCGGTTGGTGCGATAAGCGTTGGGGCAGTTGCCGCCCGCGCTGGTGGTGCCGAGGAACTCGAGGGCGAGTGCTTGTTCGGGCTGAGCGGGATGCAGGGTCATGCGGAGTCCTCCTGACGTGCTGACAGCGCCTGTACCGGACACGGGGTGTCGAAATTTCCCCAATGACTCATGTTGGCAGAGAATTTCGCGAAACGATAGATCCATCGCGCGAAATTTTGAGTCCGGTTGGGGGTCAGCTGGTCGCTCACGGGGCCGGGCTCAGGCGAGCTCGGCGAGCGTCAGCGCCAGTGCGTCGACCAGATGGGAGCGGGTGCCGGAGTAGACGTTGATCTGCGGCCCGCCGGTGTCGCCGGGGCTGACGAAACTCAGCACCCGGCCGCGGCCGGTGAGGTCGATCGCGGACAGCGGAGTGCTGTGCGTCCGGCTGCCGTCCGGCCCGCGGACCGCGACGTGCATCAGGTGCACCGCGTCGCGCCGGGCCCGCATCAGGTGCCGCACTTCGTCCGCGCTTGCCGACGATTCGGCGAGCGGATCGGCGCACGCGCTGTCGTAGTAATCCTTGGGCACCTTGAGCGGCCGGAGTTTCGCCGGAGCACAGCCGGGCAGCAGATCGACCAGACTGCCGCCGATGTCGCGCGGCGAAACAGGTTCGAGCTGCACGGACCGGTTGTCCGTCACGAGCCGCACGGCCTCCCGCCCGGCCGCCGCGACGAGAATCGCCCCGTTGTCGCCGCGACGATCGCCGAAATCGCTCCAGGAATACACTTCTCGCCGAGCCTCGGCGAGAAGTTCGAGGGTGTCGCGCAACCGCGGACTGGGCGCGCCGCTCGCCGCGAGCCCGAACCGCGCCAGTAGCCCGTACGACTGGACCCGGAGCTTTTCGGCGAACTCGTCGGTCATGAACATCGGCGCGTGCTCGACCACGACCGGCGGATCGCCGAGTTTCTCCTGCCCCCACACGGCGAGAAACGCCAACCGGGGCATCCGGACCGGTCTCTCGAGGATCGGCATGGTCGCGACCCCTTAGCCGCCGATGGTCGGTGGAGTCGGCGGCAATCCGGTGCGCGGGTCCACGATGCGCTCGCCGTCGTCGTCGGTGAAGGCGGAGTCGCTTTCCACGCCGTATTTGCGCTGGTGTTCTTTGGCTTCTTCGTCTTTGCCGCGGGCGGGGGCGATTCCGCCCGCGCCTGGCGCGCCTCGGGAGCCTGGGGTGCCGGTCGTGCCGCGTGTTGCGTTGCCTGCTGGACGCCCTTCTTCGCCGGTGCCTGACCGGGGCGGGCCGCCTGTGCGACTGCGTGCTTCTTCGCCGGTTCCTCCGCCGGGGCCCGGGCGGAACGGGGTGGCGGTTCGGTCGCGAGCTTCGGGCTTTCCGCTTGTGCGGCCGATTTCTCCGCCGGTGCTTCCGCTGAGATTTCCGCGTCCGCCTTGGACGGGAACCCCGGCGGCTTCTCCCGGCGACCACGCCGTGCCGCCGCTCCCGGATCCGCCGGGGTAGGAGGGCGGGACCTTGGGCGTCGCCGGATCCGGCGACCATCCGGAGGCCGTCGTCTGGTCGCCGGTTCCCGGCGGCGGTGCCCCGCCCGGCCCGGGGTGATCGCGGTGCCCTTGCGTCAGGCCGTGCTCGGGCGGCGGCGCTGACGGCCCGCTCACCGGTGGTGCGGGGGTCGGAGGGGGAGCGTCCGGCGGATAACCCGAGCTTCGGGGTTTCGGGAAATGCGGTGCCACGTCCGGTCCTTGCCGCCCCTTCGGGTGGGGACCGGCGGTGTCGTTCCGCCCGCCGAAATCGTCGAGCCTGCCGTAGTCGGTTTGCAGCTGCTGACTGCCCGTGCGGGCGTGCTGGACGTACGCCTGATAGCGGTCGATGTTCTGCTGTGCCACCGCGTTGTACTGGTTGATCTCCTTCTCCGCGTCGGTGTCCCACGGAGAAACCCGATCGACAAAGGTCAAGTGCGGCGGCTTGTCCGGCATCGGCTGCAGGGCGGTCTTCATGGCGTCGAACCCGTGCGCGACGTCGGACAAATTGGCACCGTTGGTGGTGTAAATCGCCGCGGACACGGACGCGATCTCCGCCAAGGCGCGAATCCGGGTCTGCGCGGCGTCCGCGGCCCGGCCGGTCCAGGCGGATTCGAGCCCGGTGCTCATGCGGGAGACCAGGTCGCTGGCGTCGTGATGCTGGCTGCTGAGCTGGGCTGCTTGGCCGGCACCCTCGTGCCAGACGGACGTGCCCGGGCCGGCGAGCACCTTTTGCGCCAGCTCAGGCGCGGGCATGGCTTCGGTGCCGGTGTTGCCGTAGAGGGCTGCGGAGTAGAACTTGCCCAGATCGTCGACGCGCTCGCCGACCCAGTGGCCGACGTCTTCGAGAATCTCCAGGAATCCCATCACGAACCCGCTCGTTGCCGAAGGTTGGCGACCACCATTTCGGCGACCTTGGCGGTCAGCTCGCACGGGTCGGCTTTTCCTGCTTTGCTCTGGCCAAGGGTCAGTGCGGCATCGACTGTGTAGTCGTCCGCGATCCCCACGCTGACGTCGCAGGAATCGTCGACGCCACCACCGGGGTAAATCGAGTACGCGACTGCGGGGAATCCTTGAATCGGCGGAAGCGGCCGCCACGTCGTCGTCTTGGGTTTGGTGTTCTGATAGACCGAACTGAGGCCCTGATGGGTCCGAATGTCGTAGAAAACGTTCAGCCCGGCGCCGGAGTCTGGATGGTCCCATCGGCAGGCCGGCCCGGTGGCGGGGAGGTTTTCAGATTTGGGCGGGTCCGTGGCGCCGAGGATTTCTTTGAGCTGCCCAGCGGTTAGCGCGTTCTGGCACGGGTCGCCCGACAAGACCGACGACGGCAGGGGCCGGTCTACCTTCGGTGCTCCTGCATAAGGCAGAGATGCCGCGGCAGCTGACGGCGTGGAGGAGGCAGGCGGGGCGGGCACGTCGCCTCCCGAGCAGCCTGCGGCGGTGACGACTGCGCCGACCGCGACCAGGAGTCGCGCGGGTGAGCGGCGGTTCATCCGGCGAGCCCTCTCGGGTCACCGGCGGCTTTCACCTCGGCGGCCGCGGTTTCGTCGGAGCTTTCGGTGAGCCCGAGCGCGCGCTCCAGCTTCCGGACAAGCTCGGCCGCGTAGTCGTGCATGTGGCGGAGATTCGCGAGGCCTGCCCCGAACGCGCCCTCGTCGGAGCCGCTGCCAGTCAATCGTCTGTTGTAGTCGGTGCTCGCTGGCTCGTCCGCTGGCGGGGTCAGCCGGGTCAAGTACACCGCATGGTGCTGCATGTCGTTGAACTGTTTACGGGCCTGCTTGGCCAGGTTGAGCATGCTCCGGGCGTCGTCGCGGCTCATCGTGAAGCCGGGGCCGGGCGGGGCCGCTCCGGTGTCGGTGATGGTGAAGGTGAAGTCCGGCAACCAGTTCTTACCTGCGTTGGCGGCAGGCTGGTCCATGTCCTCGCCCTCCCCACGACACGGCGGACATTTCGCGCAACTGTCGGTTCGGCGCCTCACGGCGCTATTCACCGTAGTCGATGGAGCACGATTAGTCGCGAGGGTCGAACACACTTGAAGGAAATCGGCAAGAGATTCGCGAAATTGGGCGAATTTGACAGCCGAGAGTGAACGCGGCTGCGAAAATCTCTTAATAAAAGAACGGTGTTGACGCTTGCGGGGTGCAGGGCGGTTCATTGTATGTCCTTCCTGGTTGGCCGCCCAATCCAGCACCGAAACTACCTGCTGTGCAACTTTTCCTCGAAAAAAGACAAAACCCTCCGTTCCGGGGGTAACCGGAACGGAGGGTTTGAGTGAAGCCGGTGGTCAGACGCCCATCGGGTGCCAGACGGTTTTCGCTTCCAGGTACCGCCGAATGCGGGACAGGTCCGGTTCGGCGGTCCAGTCCGGTTCGGTGTCGGGGACGGACAGGACTCGTTTCACGGTCCCGGCGGCTTCCTGGGCCAGTGCGACGCGGTCCGCGGGGGTCGCGCCGGTCGGGTCCAGTGCGTTGACGTCTCCATGGGAGGCCAGCCACGGGCCCAGTTCCGCGGCCCGGCCGGTGAGGATGTTCGCGACGCCGCCGGGGACGTCGGAGGTGGCCAGTACCTCGGACAGGGTGATGGCGGGCAGTGGGCGGTCCGCGCTGGAGACCAGGACTGCTGTCGATCCGGTGGCCAGTACTGGGGCCAGCACCGTGACGAGTCCAAGCAGCGACGAATCTTGCGGCGCGAGTACCCCGACGACTCCGGTGGGCTCCGGCGTCGTGAAGGAGAAGTACGGGCCGGCTACCGGGTTGGCGGCGCCGAGCACCGACGCGATCTTGTCGGTCCAGCCCGCGTACCACACCCAGCGGTCGATGGCTGCGTCCACAAGGGACTCGGCCTTCTTCGCGGCGACGCCTTCGCAGGCGGCTACCTCGGCGGCGAACTGGGCGCGGCGGCCTTCCATCACCTCGGCGACCCGATAGAGGACCTGGCCGCGGTTGTAACCAGATGCAGACGACCAACCTGGGAACGCCTTGCGGGCCGCGGACACCGCGTCGCGCAGATCCTTCCGGGACGCGTGGGCCGCGTTGGCCAGGAAAGCGCCCTTGGCATCGGTGACGGGGTACACCCGGCCCGATTCCGAGCGCGGGAATTTTCCGCCGATATAGAGCTTGTAGGTTTTCGCTACGGAAATCCGGTCAGACATTGAGGTAGGCCTCCAAACCGGTGCGTCCGCCCTCGCGGCCGAAACCGGACTCCTGGTATCCGCCGAAGGGGGCAGCGGGGTCGAAACGGTTGAACGTATTGGCCCACACGACGCCCGCCCGGAGCTGGTTCGCCATCCACAGGATGCGCGAACCCTTCTCGGTCCAGATGCCCGCGGACAGTCCGTACGGCGTGTTGTTCGCCTTCGCCACGGCTTCTTCCGGGGTGCGGAAGGTGAGCACCGACAGCACGGGCCCGAAGATCTCCTCCCGCGCGATCCGCATCGACTGGTGGACTTCGGAGAACACCGTCGGTGCGAAGAAGAACCCGCGGTCGGGCACCGGGCACGGGCTGGTCCAGCGTTGCGCGCCTTCCGCGTCGCCGGATTCGACCAGGCCGCGGATCTTCGCCAGTTGCTCGGCCGAGTTGATGGCGCCGAGGTCGGTGTTCTTGTCCAGCGGGTCGCCCAGCCGCAGCGTCGACACCCGGTAGCGGAGCTTTTCCAGCACTTCCTCGGCCACCGATTCCTGCACCAGCAGGCGCGAGCCCGCGCAGCAGACGTGGCCCTGGTTGAAGAAGATCCCGTTGACGATCCCCTCCACCGCCTGGTCCAGCGGCGCGTCGTCGAACACCACGTTCGCCGCCTTGCCGCCGAGTTCCAGGGTCAGCTTCTTGCGGGTGCCCGCGACGGTGCGCTGGATCAGCTTGCCGACCTCGGTGGAGCCGGTGAACGCGATCTTGTCGACGTCCGGATGCTCCACAATGGACGCGCCGATGTCGCCTGCTCCGGGCAGGATGTTCACCACGCCCGGCGGCAGCTCCGCCTGCTGGCAGATCTCGGCGAACACCAGCGCGGTCAGCGGGGTGGTCTCGGCGGGCTTGAGCACCACGGTGTTGCCGGTGGCCAGCGCGGGCGCGATCTTCCACGCCAGCATCAGCAGCGGGAAGTTCCACGGGATCACCTGGCCCGCGACACCGAGCGGTTTCGGGTCCGGGCCGTAGCCCGCGTAACCGAGTTTGTCCGCCCAGCCCGCGTGGTAGAAGAAATGCGCGGCCGCGGTGGGCACGTCGGAATCGCGCGACTCCTTGATCGGCTTTCCGTTGTCCAGCGTCTCCAGCACCGCCAGCTCTCGCGAGCGTTCCTGGATCAGCCGCGCGATGCGGAACAGGTACTTCGCCCGCTCCGTGCCCGGCATTTTCGACCAGACCGACGTGTACGCCTTGCGCGCGGCCTTCACCGCGGTGTCCACATCGGACGCCGATGCGGTGCCGACCTCGGCGAGGATCTCCTCGGTGGCCGGGTTGATCGTCTTGAGCGGCTCGCCCGAACCGTCGACGAATTCGCCGTTGATGAACGGCTTGTAATGCTCTTTCAGATTGGCGAGGGCGCGCGATTCCGGAGCGGGCGCGTATTCGAAGATGCCCATGTCAGTCCACCGTCACGTAGTCAGGGCCGCTGTAGTGGCCGTCCACCTGGGTGCGCCGCTGCAGCAGCAGGTCGTTGAGCAGGCTCGACGCGCCGAACCGGAACAGCTCCGGCGTGAGCCACTGCTCGCCCGCGACCTCGTGCACGGCGACGAGGTACTTGATCGCGTCCTTCGTCGTCCGGATCCCGCCCGCCGGCTTGACGCCGCGCAGTTCGCCGGTGCGTTCGTGCCAGTCGTGCACCGCCTGCAGCATCACGTGCGTGACCGGCAGCGTCGCGGCAGGCGACACCTTGCCGGTGGACGTCTTGATGAAGTCCCCGCCGGCCAGCAGCGCGAGCCAGGACGCGCGGCGCACGTTGTCATACGTCGCCAGCTCGCCCGTTTCGAGGATCACCTTCAGGTGCGCCGAGCCGCAGGCTTCTTTGATCGCGCGGATTTCCTCGAAGACCTCCAGGTAGCGGCCTTCGAGGAACGCGCCGCGGTCGATCACCATGTCGATCTCGTCCGCGCCCGCCTCGACGGCCAGCCGGGTGTCGGCCAGCTTCACCTCGCGGCTCGTGCGGCCCGCCGGGAAGCCGGTGGCGACGCTCGCCACCCGCACCCCGCTGCCGGCGAGCGCTTCGACGGCTGTCTCCACCAGGTCCGGGTACACGCACACGGCCGCGACGCGCGGGCAGTCCTGCCGTTCGGGGTCCGGCCGCATCGCCTTGGCGGCGAGGCCGCGGACCTTGCCGCGCGTGTCGGCTCCTTCGAGCGTGGTCAGGTCGACCATCGACACCGCGGTGTCGATCGCCCACCGCTTGGCTTCCTTCTTGATGCTCCGGGTCGCGAGTCCCGCCGCGCGCTGCTCGACGCCGACCTGGTCGACACCGGGCAGCCCGTGCAGGAACCGCCGCAGGCTCGCTTCGTCGCGAGTGACGTCCGTCAGCGGCGACGGGGTGTCCGGCGCTGATGACGGGCTGGTGGTAGCTGTCATACCGCTGAGTGTAGGTGCGCGACAGCAGGCGCCGGGGTGCTCACTGGAATCTGTGGACAGCTGGTCACAGCCTTGCGGTTGTCCACAGCCGCGCGGGCAGGGCGGCGGTTTTTGTCGGTGTCGTGTGCAGTCGGGTTCAGGACTCGATCTGCGGCGCGTTCAGGTCCTTGGCCGGCTTGCGATAGACGACCACGCCGCCCCAGAAGCCGAGACCGTTGATCGTCACGGTCGGGGCGGTCGGCGGGGCCGGCGGGGCGCCGGACTTGTCCTCCAGCATGAACGCGCCCATGAAGCCGATGCCGGTGACGTTCACGTTGATGTCGTCGGGCACGGTGATCTCGATTCCGCCCATGATCGCGACAGCGGTGATCGTGCACGACTTCTCCGCGAACCGGGCGCTGCGCAGGTCGATTTCGGCGCCGCCCCAGAACGCGAAAGTTGTGTGCTGCTGCGGCAGGACCCAGCTGCCTTTGCGCACGGCCCCGGACATCACGCCGATCGACATGGCGGAACCGGGATGCCCGCCGATGCGGTTGTCCGGCATCCCGAGCGCACGCGACGGGGCGGGCTGCAGCGAGGCCGAAGCGGTCGTGGCGACCGCGGCGCTGCCGGGCAGATCGGCGGTCACCGGTTTCAGATCGGCGAACGTTTTCGCGGAGTAGACGCTGGAGAGCCGCTCCTCCAGCTCGTTGATCGTGATGCGGCCTTCGGACAGGGCTTGGTGCAGCACCTGCGCGACCTGTTCCCGATCAGCGTCCGACACGCGCATCTGGTCCGGGCCCGGCGTGGCTGGGTCTTCACTCACCTGGGGCAGCCTAGCCCTGTCGGGTCTGGCTCGGGTCCATCGAACGGTGGATAGGGGGATCATGGCGTGATGAGTGGTGTTTTGGTGGGGAGTCTTGTGCTTCCCGATGGGGCTGTCGTGCGGGGGCGTGGGCTGGGGCGGGGGAAGCCCGAGGGGCCGGAGCCGGAGTTCGGGTTGTATCTGGGGTCGCGGCGGATGCGGGGGAAGTACGACGGGGTGTTGAGCTGGGAGCGGCGGTGGGTGGTTTGGCCGGACTTCTTGCTGCCGCGGGATCGGGAGGGGGCTCGGCGGGAGATCGTGGGGTTGCATGAGCGGGCTGTTGCGGGGGAGGCGGTTGAGGTGGCTTGTCTTGGCGGGGTGGGGCGGACGGGGACTGTGTTGGCTTGTTTGGTGACGTTGGGCGGGGTGGGTGCGGAGGAGGCTGTGGAGTGGGTGCGGAGGGAGCATCATCCGCGGGCGGTGGAGACGCCTTGGCAGCGGCGGTGGGTTCGGTGGTTCGCTGAGCGGGGGTAGGGGGCCTGCTCGTCGCCTGGCGGCGACATTGCGCCTTGGTGGGTTGGGGGCACCCCGAAGCCAAGTGTGCTGACGGTTCGGGGG
>NZ_JBSHAM010000141.1:0-15735 GCF_053611505.1 Amycolatopsis sp. NPDC054798
GGACCCCTGAGGGAATCAGATTCCCTCAGGGGTCCCCTCACGGCACCTTGGGCGGGGGACGTCAGGGGGTTTTGCGGCGGGCCAGGGTTACGCCGTCGGAGAGTGGCAGTACGCAGATGTCTACTCGGGGGTCTTTGCGGATCAGGCGGTTCACCTCGCGAATGCCGCGGGTGTCCGGGTCGTCGGCGGACGGGTCGATTACTCGGCCTAGGAAGAGTGTGTTGTCCAGGACGATCAGGCCGCCTGGGCGGGTTAGGTCTACGGATTTTTCGTAGTATTTCGGGTAGCTGGCCTTGTCGGCGTCGATGAAGACTAGGTCGAAGCTTGCTGTCGCTTCGCTTGCCAGTTCGTCCAGGGTCGTTCCTGCGTCGCCGATTCTTGGTTCGATGCGGTCGGCGACTCCGGCTCGTTCCCAGTAGGGTTTCGCGAATTTGACCCATTTCGGGTTGAGGTCGCAGGTGATGAGTTGCCCGTCCGCGGGGAGGGCGCGGGCCATGGAGAGGGTGCTGTAGCCGGTGAAGGTGCCGATTTCCAGGATTCGGGTGGCACCGGTCAGGCGCACCAGAAGGGCCAGGAAGCGTGCTTCTTCCGGGAGTACCTGCATCGCGGTGCCGCCGGGCAGTTCGGCGGTTTCGGTGCGCAGTTCGGCTAGCACCTGGTCCTCGGAACCGGAGATCTCCCGGACATAGTCGAGCAGTTCTTCGGTAGCCGTGATTTGGGTGGCCATGAAGTCAACCTATCGCGTTGCCGGGGGCGGAAAGACTAGCTGGCAAGGGAGGGCTTAAGGGCGGTGCGCCCGGACAATGTGGACGCTCGATCCTTTGTAGAGGTCCTGCTGCAGCTGCTCGGTCCGGTAGCCCTTCGCGGTCAGCAGGCTCAGTACCTGGTTCAGCCTGCCGTCCAGGTCGTGCACCTCTACCGAGACGGTGCGGATCTTCGGCCAGTTTTCCTCGCCGATGCCTTGCAGCACAGCCAGTTCGGCCCGTTCGACGTCGATCTTGAGCAGGTCCACGGTGTCCAAGTCGTGGTCGGAGAACAGCTGCGCGACGGTGGTGACCGGGACCGGGTAGCGTTCCGCGTCGCGGCGAAGGTCCGAGCAATATGCCTGCGATTGCGACGGATCGGCGCCGACGTTGGCGAAGACGGCCGAGATGTTGCGCTGGTCGTCCTCTTCGTCGACCTCGATCGTCGCGATGGTCTCGTTGCCCGGATAGTAAGTCAGCTCAACGGTTCCGGACCGGTCGGCGACTGCCGTCTGGAGTGCGATGCCGCCGGGGAGGTGTGCGGCGAAGTTGCGGGAGAGGCAGTCGAAGGTGGCGCGGGCCGGTTCGCAGGCGATGACCTTGGCGTTCGCCAGGCCGCCCGCGGTGTGCAGCGAGAAGAGGCCGAAATGCGCGCCGACGTCGATGATGGTGGCGTTGTCGGGCAGTTTTTCCTGTTCGCGCAGGTAGATGCTCGTGGACATCTCGTGCCAGATGAGTTCCGCGTTGCGCTGGTTGGTGCAGAAGATCACCCGGCCGTCAGGAAGGGTGAATTCGGCGGGGGAAAGACTTTGTCCGGTTGTCACGATGCTCAGTGCACCTTTCGAAACGCGCGCTTTCCGGCGCGGGCCAAGGGGATCGCGGCACTGCCGCACTGCGCGGTCGACGTCGGAATGCGAATCGGCGCGGCAAGGCCTGTCTTCGACTGTAGCCGAAGGCGGGGACTTGCGACCGCGTCTCGCGGGCTTGTGCCCGCACGGAGATCAGGAGAAGGTCTGCGGCACGGTGCCGCGCGAATGCTGGAGGAGAATTCCCCTGGCGAGACCTTCGTGATAGCGGTAGCCGCTGTCCCGTGCCCCGGAGAGGGCGAAACTCGCGTGGCTGAACGCGGTCTTCGGCCGAGCGGCTTCACCATGCGCCCTGGCGAGCCCCAGAAGGGCTTCCAGCATGCCGTAGCGGTGCACGGTGCCCTCCGTCGAGTGCTCCAGCGCGTTTTCGTACGCCTGCACGGCTTCGTTGACTTCGCCCCTCCCGAGGCGGACCGTTCCGACGACGTTCCAAGCGTTGGCCGTGGTCCGAGGATTGCCCAGTTTCGCCGCGGAAGCCAGGGCGCGTTCGCCGATGGTGGCGGCCTTGGCGGGATCGCCCGCCGCCAGCAGGGCGATCGCCAGCTGGCCGAGGCTTTCCACGTGGTGATGCCGGGTGCCCGACGCCTCCGCGCGGTCGACCGCTTCGAGAAGGTATTCCGCCGCGGGGCCGGGATGCCCCAGCGCGAGGTGGGAATGGCCGAGCAGCAACAGAGACTCGACCAGTTCGATGGTCGCCCCGATCTGTTCGGCCAGTTTCCGCGCAGAGCCCAGCAGCGGCTGGACGCTGGCGAACTCGCCCTGCAGCAGTCGCACGTAACCCAGTCCCAGCAACGCTTTCAGCCGCACGATCGGCGGCACCCGACCGCTCTTGGCCAGTTCGGCGACCTGGCGGAACCGGTCTCGCGCGGCGTCGAGCTGGTCGAGGTCGAGCCGGATGCCGCCGTCGAGCACGAGCACCATCGGCCGTCCTGGCGTGGCCGCGTTGGCCTCGTCCAGCGCCTCGGCCAGGTACCGCTCCGCCTTCGCCAGGTCGCCGGCCAGCTGGCATTCGCGGATCAGCGGGATCAGCATGGCGGTCTCGGCGGACGCGTCGCCCGCCTCGCGCGCGGCACGCAGGCCGGTCGTCGCCGCGGCGCGCAGGTCGACTTGGTGCCCGTTGACGCTGAGGTAGGAATCCAGGATCTCGGTGAGCTGCCAGGAAACCTCGCGCGGGCCGTGTTCGGCGCAGTGCTCCACCAACGCCATCAGGCTGGCGCGCTCGGCGTCGAGCCAGCGCAGCGCCTCCGCGCGGCTGAGGTCGGCCGGCGCGGAGGGCTGCGGCCGGGTGTAGCGGGGGAGTTCGCCGTACAGCGTCCGGACCGCCTGGTCGGCGGTGCGCAGATGCCAGTCGCGCAGCCGCGCTCTCGCGCGTTCCAGGTACTCGGGGTCGTCGTCGGACTCCCCGCGCCGGGCCGCGTACTCCCGCAGCAGGTCGTGCAGGTGGTAGCGGTCGCCGGGCAGCCGGTGCAGGAGACTCGCCTCGGCCAGCTGTTCCAGCGTGCGCACGGCGTCGGCTCGCGGAAGATCGGCGAGCACGGCGGCGGCGTCGGCGGGGAAATCGGTGCCCGGGGCGAGCGCGAGCAGCCGGAACATCGTCTGGACCTCGGGTTTCAGCCCCGCGTAGGACAGGTCGAACGCCTGGTGGACCGCGATGTCCTCCTCGGTCTCCACGGTCAGCGCGTGTGCCCAGGACCCTTCCTCGAACGACCGGTTGTAGGCGTTGATGTCGGGACTCGGCCTGCCCGCGAGATTGCCGCCGGCGATCCGCAGCGCCAGCGGCAGATGCCCGCACAGGTCGGCCAGCCGCGCGACCGCCTCGGACTGCTCCGCCACGACCTGCTCGCCGAGCAGCGTGCCGAGCAGGGACACCGAAGCCTGCCGTTCGAACAGGTCGAGCCGGACCAGATGGGCTCCGTTCAACGCGACGAGGCTGCGGAGTTCGCTCCGGCTGGTGACCAGCACGGCGCAGCCCGGAGCCCCCGGGATCAACGGACGGATCTGCGCGGCGGAGGCGGCGTTGTCCAGCATGACCAGCACCCGTTTGCCCGCCAGCAGCGCGCGGTAGGCGGTGACCTGCTCTTCCTCCTCCACCGGGGTGCGTTCGGCGGGGAGGCCGAGCGCCCGCATCAACCGGGCGAGCACCGACGGCGTCGAGAGCGCCGGTTTGGCCGAGTAACCGCGCAGGTCGACGTAGAGCTGGCCGTCCGGGAAGCGGGAGCGCAGCTGGTGCGCCAGCCGCACCGCCAGGGCCGTCTTGCCGACCCCCGGCGGGCCGGACACGGTCACGACCGGCACCGCCCCCTCCTCGGAGGTCTCCAGCAGGCGGCCGATCCGTTCGATTTCGGCCGCGCGCCCGACGAACGGCTCCAGCGCGGGCGGCAACTGGGACACGCCGGGCGCGGGGGCGGGGACCGGTCGCCGGGACGCCCGCACGGCTTCCACCGCGGGCGCTTTGAGGTCGAGATCGTCGTTCAGGATGGCGTGGAAGAGGCTTTGCAGTTCCGGGCCTGGCTCCGTCCCCAGGTTCCGGGCGAGCGCGTCGACGATCGTCCGGTACGCGCTGAGCGCCTCGGCCTGCCTGCCCACCGCGTGCAAGGCGAGCATGAGCTGATGCCAGAACTGTTCGCGCAACGGGTACTCCGCGGTCAGCCTGCGCAGGTGGCTCACCACCTCCTGATGCTCGCCGAGGCGGAGCTTCGCTTCGATCCGCTCGCATTCGGCCCGGAGCCGGGCCTCCACCAGCTGCGGCGTCTCGGACCGGCGCAGCGAATCCGACGGCACGTTCAGCAGCGGCTCGTCCCGCCACAGCGCCAGCGCCTCGTCCCAGAGCCGGACGGCGGAGGCGAGATCGCCGTCCGCCGCCTGCCTGCCCGCGCGGACGGTGAGGTCGCGGAAGCGGTACAGGTCGAGCGCGTCGTCCGGAACCTCGAGGAGATAGCCGGTCGGCGTGGTCCGGATGATCTCCGAACGCCCGAGCAGCCGCCGCAACCGCATGATGTACACGCGCAACGCGGTGGTCGGCTGCGCGGGAACGCTGGCTCCCCACACGATTTCGGTGAGTTCGCCGAGCGTCACGACCTTGTTCGCGCGCAGCAGCAAAGCCGCGAGAACAACCCGCTGTGTCGGCGCGTTGACCGGCACGGGCGTACCGTGCGCGCGCAGTTCCAGCGGCCCCAGTACGCCGAACTCGTAGGGTGGATGACTCACCGGTTCCTCCAGCAGTCCGACAAGAGCCAACTCTACCCGGCCGCGCACAGGAGATGCCCGAATTGTGAGACTAGTCCGGTGATGGGGTAGCAGGGGACCGCCGAAGGCCGGACGGAGCGGGCTTCCCCAACCCGGTCCGTCCCACTACGATTCGGACGTCCGGCCGCGAGCGGCTGTGCGACCGCCGGATTCCCGCGGTTGCACAGGGGATCCGGTCACCGGGGACCGCCCGCGGTCCGCGTCCGGATCAGCGCGTTGATCTCCTGCTGGTGGTGGGCAAGGAAAAAATGCCCGCCCCGGAACACTTTCAAGTCGAACCCGCCGGTCGTGTGCTTCTCCCAGGCCTGCGCCTCGGCCAGCGTCGTTTTCGGATCGGCGTCTCCGGTCAGCGCGTCGATCGGGCAGCGCACCGCCGAATCCGGACCCGGCCGGTACGTCTCGATCGCCCGGTAGTCGCCGCGGATGGCGGGCAGGCTCATCCGCAGGATCTCCTCGTCGCCGAGCAGCCGGGCGTCGGTCCCGCTCATCAGCTTCAATTCCTCGAGGATGCCTTCGTCATCGCGCAGGTGCACGGCTTCGTCGCGGGTGGTCGACGGCGCGCGCCTGCCGGAGGCGAACAGCCGCACCGGGCTGAACGCCGGATCGCGTTCCAGCCGCAGCGCCGTCTCGAACGCGAGCACAGCGCCCATGCTGTGCCCGAAGAAGGCCACCGGCCGGTCCAGCCACGGCTGAAGGACGCTCGCCACCTCGTCGGCCAGCTTGCCGAGGTCGTCGATCAACGGCTCGTGGCGGCGGTCCTGCCTGCCGGGGTACTGGAGGTTCAGCACGTCCATCTCGCCCGACAACGCCTTCGACACCGGGAAGTAGAAGCTGGCCGACCCGCCCGCGTGCGGAAAGCAGACCAGCCGCACCGGCGCGTCCGGGGCCGGGTGGAAACGCCGCACCCAGGTGTTGCTCTCGGTGATTTCCGACATGAGTGACGGATCCTTTCTGCCGCGGAGCCTCTCGCCGAGCCTTGCCGCCACGGTATCCAGAACCGCGGGCCCGACCAATCGGTTTCGGCCCCAGGAGAAGGGTGACGGCCGCAGTCGATCAGCCCGCCGCCCTCGCGGAAATGCGGCAAAATGCGGCCGGAAAGCCTTCTGGGGCAAGGGAAATGCCCTTCCTCAGTCGCACACCGGGTGCACCGGCGAGCGACCCCTACTCAACTCCCCGCGGTTCGAGTACGTTGATCCACAACGGGCCCCGGGAAATCCGGGCCGCTCCGCGCCCCCTCGGGGAAAGCGCGCACCTCGCCGTCTTTTCGCATGCCGGCGGAGCACCTGCGGTACCGGAACCGGCCGGCGTCGCGACGCAGAATCGGACAAGGGGGAACTGGCGGTGGCCCAGACCAAGCGAACCGAGCCTGGTGCGCAGAACCTGAACGAACTGTCGAAGCCGACCGAACGGCTGCACGTGGCCGGAGCCGGCGACGACTACAACGAGCAGGAGGCGGCGCAGACCAAGGCCGCGATCTCCTCGGTGTACGACATGATCGCCGCCACCTGGAATCTGGGCGATTTGTGGAACTGGGGTTTCTACGACGCGAAACTCGAGCGCCAGGTCGAAGAGATCCTGCCCGGATTCACCAGTTTCGGCACCGACGGTTTCTCCGAGCTGCTGTATTTCCACACCCTGACCCAGGTTCCGCTGGAACTGGCCGATTACCGCGGCAAACGCGTGCTCGAGGTCGGCTGCGGCATCGGGGCCGGGCTCAACTTCCTCTCCCGCGTCACCGGAGCCGAGCAACTGTCCGGAGTGGACATCTCCAAGGCCGCGATCGAACGGGCGAACGGCCGCTACTCGCGCGGCGAACAGCTCACCTACACCGTCGGCGACGCCGAAAACCTTCCGTTCGAGGACGGCACCTTCGACGTGGTCGTGAATGTGGAGAGTTCGCACAGCTATCCGTCGCTGGGCCGGTTTTTCGACGAGGTCGCCCGGGTGCTCAAGCCGGGCGGTTACCTCTCGCTGGTCGACGCTCTCACCGATCACCGGGCGGACACTTTCGCCAAGGCGATGCCCGGCTGCGCGCGCCTGGAATGGCTGGCGGAGAACGACATCTCGCCGCAGGTCAAGGCAGCGGTCCGGAAACGCATGGCCCCGGACAGCTTCGTGCGCAAGACCTTCGCGCAGCAACGGCTGTCCCCGGTGAAGCGCACGATCGCCAAGCACGGCCTGCTGACGGCGCTGGGCGCCCCGTTCACCGGTGACGCCAGCATGTCGCCGGTGGCGAAATGGTCCCGGAAGATGAGCGGCCTCGGCGTTTCGGACAAGGCTCCGGTGCGCAGCTACCGGCATTACCTGGCGACCCGCGTTTCCTGAAGGCGTTCCGGATGACGAAGGGTTCGATGAACACCGCGCCGTTTCCCGTGTGTCCTGACGAAGAGCTTGCGCTGAACGAGCCTCGCGCGGTCGAGACGCCGTGGGGACCGGTCGCGGTGATCCGCACCGGCACCGGCCTCTACGCCGTGACCGACCAGTGCTCGCACGCCGACGTGGAGCTGTCGGACGGGTTCGTGGAGGGCGACACGCTGGAGTGCCCGGCGCATTTCTCCCGGTTCTGCCTGCGCACCGGGGCCGCGCTCACCATGCCCGCGGTCGAACCCGTCGACACCTGGACGGTCGCGGTGCTCGACGGCGTGATCACCGTGGCCCCGCGCCCGACCACCTGAGGAGGTTTCGCATGACCGCATTCACCGGGCCCGTCGTTTCGTCCCAGGCGTACCGGCCCCGGCCGGACGACGCCCCGCCGGTCCGGCCGCCGCGCCGGGTCCCGCACGAGCTGCTGTACGAGATCGAGCAGTTCCTGTATTTCGAAGCGCGGCTGCTGGACGAGGCCCGCTACAACGACTGGTTCGACCTGATCGCGGACGACGTGCACTACTTCATGCCGGTGCGGCGCAACCGGCTGCACCGCGACCTGCTGTCGGAAGCCACCGGCGTCGACGAGTTCAACCACTACGACGAAGACAAGAACATGCTGGCGGTCCGCGTGAAACGCCTGCAACAGCCCACTGCGTGGTCGGACAACCCGCCCGCCCGCACCGTGCGCTCGCTGACCAACATCACCGCCGAACCCACCGACATCGACGGCGAATACCTGGTCCGCAGCGTCTTCCAGGTCTACCGCAACCGGCTCGCCGACGACGCCGTCACGTTCTCCGGGCTGCGGACCGACACGCTGCGCGCCCATCCCGACCTGAATTTCCAGCTCGTCAACCGCGCCATCCATCTCACCGAAAGCGTGGTGCAGGCCAACAACCTCGGCCTGTTCTTCTGACCGCGCTTCTTCTGCCCTGCGAAGCCATCCGACCCTCGAACCGCGACGGGAGCCCGCGAAGATGTACGCCGATTTGATCGACTTCGACACCACCGGCAAAGTCTCGGCGGACATCTTCCATTCCGAGGAAACGTACCGGAGAGAGCTGAGCACGGTGTTCGCCCGCTCCTGGCTCTTCCTGACCCACGAATCGCAATTGCGCGCGCCAGGGGACTTCGTGGCCGCGCTGATGGGCGAGGACCCGGTCATCGTGTCGCGCCAGCGCGACGGCAGCATCCGGGCGGTGCTCAACGTGTGCCGGCATCGCGGGATGCGGGTGTGCCGCCAGGATTCCGGCAACACCAAGCGGTTCACCTGCTCCTTCCACGGCTGGACCTACGACACCGCCGGCGAGCTGGTCAAGGTGCCCCGCGAGAGCGAGGGCTACCACGGCCGGCTGGACAAGAAGGGCTGGTCGCTGACGCCGGTCACGCGCGTCGAGTCCTACCGCGGCATGGTCTTCGGCACCTGGGACCCGGACGCCCCGGCGCTCGTCGACTACCTCGAAACCGCCCGGCCGGCGCTGGATTCGTTCATCGACACGCTCGGCTCGGACCTCGAATTGGTCGGCCCGATGAAATGGCGGATCCGGGGCAACTGGAAACTGCCCGCCGAGGGGCTGGGCACCGACGGCTATCACGCGGAAACCACGCACGCGTCGGCGTTGCAGGCGATCGGCGGCATGGCCGAACCGAGCCGCATCTTCCAGTACTCCAGCGCGGCCGGGCACGCCGCGGCGATGACCGATCTCGGCGTGACGCAACGGATGCACGAGCGAAACGGCGTGGGACCGTCCCCGCACGGCTCGAACGACACGGTCACCGTCGCGCACGCCACGGTGTTCCCCAACTTCTCGTTCATCGGTTATTCCGGGCCGCTGCGGGTGTGGCAGCCGCGCGGGCCGGAGGAAATGGAAGTCTGGGGCTGGGTGGCCGTCCCGGCCGGGCTCGACCCGGAGACCCGGCGGCAGAAGCTCCGCGGCGTGACGGTGTCGTTCTCCTCGTCGGGCGTCTTCGAATGCGACGACAGCGAGAACTGGTCGGAGATCGCGGCGGTGGGCCGGGGATTCGTCGCCCGCAGCACCCCGCTGAACTACCAGATGGGCATGGGCTTCGACGATCCGGCCGGCACCGATCTGCCCGGATTCGACGTGCGCACCGGGCATTTGTTCAACGACATCGGAGCCCGCGGTTTCTACACCCGCTGGGCCCAGCTGATGGACGGCCCGGAACTGACTCTCACGCCTTCCGCGCCGCCGCCTGGCGCTGGGGACGCCCAGAGCTAGATTCGTGCGGGGCGCGGTGATGAAGACCTTGCCAGGGAAAGCGCTGAACTACGAACGATGCTATCGGCGGGGCTTGGCGTACTGGGACGGCTTCGAAACAGACCGGGGGCTGCGGAGCCTCGCCGAAGGAACCCTTCCGCCCGGCCGCGCCCTGGACCTCGGCTGCGGCACCGGGCGTAACTCGGTTTATCTTTCCCGGCTGGGCTGGGACGTCACCGGGGTCGACCTCGTCGCCGAAGCGATCACGCTGGCCCGCCGCCGCGCCCGCACCGCCGGGGTCGCGGCCGAGTTCGTGCACGGCGACGTGACCCGGCTCCGTGAGCTGGGATTCGCCCGGAAATTCGATCTGCTGGTGGATTTCGGCTGCTGGCACGGGATTCCTCTGCCGCGGCGAAGCAGCTACGCCAGCGAGGTCACCGAGGCGGCGGCCTCTGGGGCCACTTTGTGGATCTGGGCGCGGGCGGCCCGGGCCACTCCGGAGGCGTTGACCGAGGAGTTTCCCGGTTGGGACCTCGTGTCTGCCGAGGAGGTGCCGCGGGAGCAGCTTCGTGCTCGGCGAGCTGAGGTTCCCCGGGTGCAGCGGCGTCTGCACGCTTTTCTGACCAGGCCGGAGACGCCTCCGGCCTGGCGGCTCCGGCTGGTCCGGTCCGGACGTTGACGGCTCAAGCCCCAGCGAAGCGCGGCAGCTCAGCCGCGACGTCCTCCGGTGAAGGCATCCGCGCGATTTCGCCCGCCATTTTCTCCGCCGCGGAAAGATAACCGGCGTCGGACAGCAGTTCCTCCGCCTTCGCCCGCACCGCCTCCGCCGTCACCTCATCGGGCAGCAGCCGCAATCCGGCACCAGTGGCGAGCACCGCGTCCCCGCTGCCGAACGGATCGTTGTCCCAGGGAAGGCAGAGCTGCGGAACTCCGGCGGCCAGCGAACCGAGGGTGGTGCCGCTCCCGCCGTGATGCGCTACCAGGTCCAGCTCCGGAAACAGCTTCGCCTGCGGCACCCAGGATTCGAGCCGCACGCGCGGCGGGATCGTCCCGAATTCGCTGACGTCGAGCGAACGACCACTGGACACGAGCACGTCGACATCCAGCTCGGCCAGCCCGTCGACCGCCTCACGCAGCGCCGCCACCGAGCCGCTGCCGGACGTGCCGAGCGTCAGGTACACCAACGGCCTGCCGCGGTCGCGGGTGCGCACCCACTCCGGCAGGTCGCTGTCGTCGGAGAACGGCACCGGTCGCAAGGGGAACCGTCGTCCGGAGTCCAGCAATTCCCGGTCCTGCATCGAATCCGGGTAGATGTCGAGATACGGATTGCCGAAGCCCAGCAGCCGGCCCGCCGGGAGCGCGACCCCGAGTTCCCCGGCGAGCGCGCGGACCTTTTCCTCGATCGCGACGGTGAACTCGTCCGGGCTTTCCCGTCCGATTCCGTGGCACACCGCGGGAATCCCGGCCACCGCGGCGGCGAGCCCGGCGCCGTAGCTGCTCACGTCGTGCACGACCAGTTCCGGCTGGACTCGGGCGATGACCGCGGCGAGCTGCTCAGCGGACCGTCGCGGGATCACCCTGCCGAAAACGAGAGACGACAGTTCGCGAAGCTGGTCCGGGCCGAGGCTTTCGAAGCTTTCTGTGCCGAAGCCGGTTTTCAGGCCCTCCTGGTAGGCCTCGGTCACCGGCACGCCGGATTCCTCGTGCCGGAATCCGAGCGCGGCCAAGGCCGGTTCGAACTGGCCGCTGGTGGTGAAAGCGATTTCGTGCCCGCTGTCGCGCGCGGCGACGGCGAGGGGCAGCAGGGGATAAGTGTGTCCGGGGCTGCCGAGACTGCAGAAGAGAATTCGCACGCGCGGAGGCCTTTCGCCATCGGATCGGGAAAAATCAATTGACTTGATGACGTTTTCGAAAGCACTGTCATGGGGGAAGCGGAACCGCTGCCCGCGGCCGGCGCCATTCGGCGAACGACGCGGGCAGGGGTGAGCGTGCCAAGCAGACGAGCATTGCTCAACTTGTCGCAGGTGTTCGTCTGAGCGCCGTTGACTGCGTTTTCGCCGCCGAATCGCCGTTGTGCGGTGCGGCGGTAGCGCCGGGCACTTGTACGCGGTTATCTTTGCGGCACGGAAATCGGGGGGACGACCGTGGGTGGCGGGCCCTCGACCGGACGCATCCGGCGGACCGCCGCGACTCGCGGGCGAGAAACCCGGCTGCATCCGGAAAGCGCGCCGATTCGGATGCTCCGTCCTGCCGTCGATCACGATTCGCCGCGCGATCATCCGGGCGGCCGTCGTGCCGCACCGGATCGCGTGCGGCCGTGGTGCGTGGTGTACCCATTCATTCGACGGCACGGAAGCGAGGTAGTCATGTCGCAGCCCAGCACGAGAACTCCGAGCCGGTCTTCGCTGCGGCCGAGGGAGGATCACTCGCTGCCGCAGCGGATCGCGCGTTCCCGAGCCGTGACGGACGCGGGCCTGCTGTCGATCGCCGGATTCCATTCCTGGTTCGCCGGACGCGGCCGGGCCAACCGGTTCACTGTGGACCGGGTGCGGCTCGACGAACTCGACGGCTGGTCCTTCGAGGAGTCGACCGGCAACATCGTCCATCGCAGCGGCCGGTTCTTCGCCGTCGAGGGCCTGCACGTCTCGGTCGGCCGGGAACAGCGCCGGGAATGGCACCAGCCGATCATCAAACAGGCCGAGGTCGGCATTCTCGGGATTCTCGTCAAAGAGTTCGACGGGGTCCTGTACTGCCTGATGCAGGCCAAAATGGAGCCGGGGAACCCGAACCTGCTGCAGCTTTCCCCGACCGTGCAGGCGACCTACAGCAACTACACCCGGGTGCACGGCGGTTCGCCGGTGCGCTACCTCGACTACTTCGTCGACCCCAGCCGTTCCCGGGTGCTCGCCGACGTGCTGCAGTCCGAGCACGGCGCGTGGTTCTACCGCAAGAGCAACCGCAACATGATCGTCGAGACCGAAGAGGACGTCCCGCTGGACGAGAATTTCTGCTGGCTCACCTTCGGCCAGATCAGATCCCTTCTCGGCTGCGACAATCTGGTCAACATGGATTCGCGGACCGTGCTGTCGTGCGCCCCGACGGGGCAGCCCCACCGGTCCGGAGCCCTGCATTCCGATTTGGAGCTGCTTTCCTGGTTCACCGCCGAACGGGCGCGGCACGACGTGCGTTCCGAACGCGTCGGATTGGCCGGCCTTCCGGGATGGACGAGCGACGGCGCGGTGATCGAACGTGCCGACGGCCGGTATTTCCGCGTCGTCGGCGTTTCGGTGGAGGCCAGCAACCGGGAGGTGACGCGGTGGGCGCAGCCGCTGATCGAACCGGTGGCGCGCGGGATCGCGGCGTTCGTCGCCCAGCGGATCTACGGCGTCCCGCACGTTTTGGTGCACGCGCGGGTCGAAAGCGGGTTCGTGGACACTGTGGAGCTGGCGCCGACCGTGCAGTGCATTCCGGAGAACTACTCGTCGGCGGACGAGCGGCCGAGGTTCCTCGATCTCATCCTCGACGCGAGCCAGGAGGAGGTGCGCTATTCGGCCGTGCATTCGGAGGAGGGCGGCCGCTTCCTCAACGCGGAGAGCCAGTACATGATCGTGGAAACCAGCCCGGCCGAAGTTCCGCTCAGTCCGCCGCCCGGCTATTTCTGGGCGACCGCGGAGCAGCTCACGTCGCTGGTCCGGCACGGGCACTACCTCAACGTCCAGGCCCGCACCTTGCTCGCCTGCCTGAACGGAATGGACTGGCACGCCACGGATTCGGGCACCCGGTGACCGCCTTGCGGCTGGCCGTGCTCGGGTGCGCGGACATCGCACTGCGCCGGATGCTGCCCGCGGCAGCCGACATGGCAGACCTGCAGGTGACCGTAGTCGCCAGTCGAGACCTGGCGAAGGCCGCGGCCGTCACCTCGGTGTTCGGCGGCGAGCCGGTGCACGGCTACGAGGCGGCGCTGGACCGGGAGGACGTCGACGCCGTCTACGTCCCGCTGCCGGTCGCGCTGCACCCGGAGTACGTGGAACGAGCTTTGCTCGCCGGAAAGCATGTGCTCGCGGAGAAACCGGTGACCGCGGATTACGCCACCACCGCCCGGCTGTTCGGTCTCGCGCGCGAGCGCGGGCTCGCGTTGATGGAAAACATGATGTTCGTCCAGCACCCGTTGCACGAGGCGGTGCGGAAGCTGGTCGACGACGGCGCCATCGGCGAGCTGCGTTCGGTGCACGCGACTTTCGCGGTGCCGCCGCGCGCCGAGGGCGACATCCGGTACCAGGCTGCTCTCGGCGGTGGGGCGTTGCTGGACATCGGCATCTATCCGGTGCGCGCCGCGATGTACTTCCTCGGAGAGCTGAGCGTCGCCGGAACCGTGCTGCGCCACGCTCCGGGGCACGAGGTCGACACCTCGGGCGCGATCCTGCTGCGGACGCCGGACGGGATCCCGGCGCACCTGACCTTCGGCATGGAGAACGCGTACCGCGCGGAATACGAGCTTCGGGGCGACCGCGGCCGGATCGCGGTGCACCGGCCGTTTCAGCCCCCGGCGGACGAAGACCCGGTGATCGAGCTAGCCGGACCGGACGGCTCGCAGCGCCTGCGCCAGCCGCGCGCCGACCAGGTCACCGCCACACTCTCCCGGTTCGTCTCGGCGGCCCGCGCGGGCCGGACCGTCGACGAGACCTCGTGTCTGCGCCAGATCGAGCTGCTCGAGGCGGTCCGTGACCGCCACGTCGCCGCGAGGAGCGCGCCGTGACGCGACCGGGGGAGCACTCTGCACACGGACCTGATCGAGAAGGGCGTCCCGACATGTCTCTTTGCCGGATCTGCGGCGGTACCGTCACTGAGTTCGTGGAATTCGGCAGGCAGCCGATTTCTGACGCGTTCCTCGTGCCAGGCCGGACGGACGGCGAGTACTTCTACCACCTGGCCGCCGGGCTCTGCCAGTCCTGCACGATGGTGCAGCTGCTCTCGGAGGTGCCCCGGGAGATGATGTTCCACGAGGACTACCCGTACCGGACGTCCGAATCGGCCTCGATGGCGAAGCATTTCGAGCTGGTGGCGAAGCGGTTCCTGGAGACCGAGCTGACCGGCCCGGACCCGTTCGTGGTCGAGATCGGCAGCAACGACGGGGTGATGCTGAAGACGATCAGCGAGGCCGGCGTCCGGCATCTGGGCGTGGATCCGTCCGCCGGAGCGGCGCGCGCTGCCGAGCGTGCCGGCGTGCGAGCGCGCGTGGACTTCTTCGAGAAGACCTCGGCCGCGGCGATCCGGCAGTCCGACGGACCGGCCAGGGTCATCTTCTCCGCCAACACGTTCAGCCACATCCCCTACATCGGTTCGGTTCTCGAAGGTGTCGGCGAACTGCTCGCCGACGACGGCGTGTTCGTCTTCGAGGAGCGCTACCTGGCGGACATCGTGGCCAGCAAGGCCTTCGACCAGATCTACGACGAGCACTACTACCTGTTCTGCGTGCGGTCGGTGCGGAATCTGGTGGAGCGCTACGGTTTCGAACTGGTCGACGTCGAGCATCTGGCGGTGCACGGCGGCGCGGCCCGCTACACCGTGGCCCGTCCCGGCGCTCGCAAGCCGAGCCCGGCGGTCGCGGAATTCCTCGACAGCGAAGCCACTCTGGGGCTCGCTGACCTGGCGACGTTCACTCAGTTCGCGGCCAACGTCAAGGTCATCCGCGACGACCTCATGACATTGCTGCGCGACCTTCGCGCCCAGGGCAAAACAATCGTCGGATACGGCGCGACCGCCAAAAGCGCGACCGCGATCAACTACTGCGGAATCACGACGGAACTGGTTCCCTACGTCTGCGATTCCACGCCGGACAAACAAGGGAAACTGATGCCGGGTTCGCACATTCCGGTCCGGCCGCCGTCCGCGTTCTCCTCGCCCTATCCGGATTACGCGCTGTTGTTCGCGTGGAATCACGCCGAGGAGGTCATGGCGAAGGAGAAGGAATTCCAGGACGCCGGCGGAAAGTGGATTCTCTACGTGCCGGATGTGCACGTAGTCTGAATTGCCGCCCGCGCAGCCCGTCCGGTGAAGGAATTCACCGGACGGGCTGCGCGGGTTTCCGCTCTTGCCGCGCGTCGAGCCAGAGCGCCTCGATCGCGTCGCGCAGGGTTCGGCGAGGGGTCCAGCCGAGCAGTTCGCGCGCCGGCCCGGTGTGGACCCGGGTCGTCAACACCGCCGCCGCGGGAAGATCGGGGGGGGGCCGCGCCGACAGCGTCGCGGGGACTCCGCGCACCGCGGGCCGCAAGGCGACCACCGCGCGCCCCCGCA
>NZ_JBSHAM010000142.1:0-15663 GCF_053611505.1 Amycolatopsis sp. NPDC054798
GCCGGGGAACCGAAGTTCCCCGGCCGCGGGCCCGGTCTCTCGGAGATCACGCCTTGGCGCAGGCGACGATTACGCCGATGGTCGCGCTGGCGGCGGTGGCGTGTGCGGCGGCGCTCGCTGCCGCGGCGGTGGCGGCAGCAGTGGTGAACGCGCCGAGGTTGGCGGCGGCGGTGTGGATGGCGGCGGGAGTTCCGGTGAGGACGCCCTCGGCGAATGCCTTGGCTGCCGCGGCGGAGGCAGCTGCGTCGGCGACATTGGCGGCAGCGGCGGTGGCCGCGTTCGCGGAGTCGACGGCAGCGGCGATGGCGGTGGCGCACCCGGCGGGAGGGGCGTTCGCCGCCGACCGGCCCGTAGCGGAAGCTGCGCTGATCGGTGCGAAAGCCAGCACCGCGAGTGCGCTGGCGGCGAGGGACGAGGCTGCGATACGGCGAATATTCATGAATGCATTCCTGTCAGGAGAAGGGGCAAGCCCTGGAAAGCCCGGCGAAACAGCCGGGCCGCGGAACAAAGCCGGCGGAACCGAACCGGCTCGTACTCTCAAGTGGAGCACCAGCCGACCCCGGGATACGAAAAGGCACCCGTTCGTGTTCGCGCTTACTCCATTTGCCGGACAGCCAGGAAATGCGAGCAGCATGAAAAAATGATCAATAGCTGCCTTCGCGCGGGCATGAGGCGCGGGAAGCGCAATGAATGATCGCCCGCACTTGACCTGCTTTATCCGGACGTCAGGCCGCACTCTTCGCGGCGAGCGGCCGGAGCGCCGGACCGCACCCGCCGGGATCGGGCCGGAGCTGATTTCGCCCGGGCCGGGCATTCCGCGGCGGAGGCTCCGCTCGCCGGCGGCCAGCGGGACGGACGAGGATCGGCCGAACTGGGCGGTCGAATTATTCCGATGGCCTTGATAATTTTTTCTGATGCTGATCTTCCCGGGCGGATCCCTGTGCGGAAGCGGATCCCTTGTTCCGTTCCGGCGGCCGCGCGGGCGGTTCGCGCGGTCACTCACATGGCGGCAGAATCCGTGCTGGGTGCCACTTTCGGGTAATTGTCCCGGTGGTCCGCGGCAATTGCTTCGCCAGGGTCTACAGTGGTTTTCACCCTGCTGGCCCGATGGTGCTCAGCACGCTGTATCGGCAGCCGGCGGGTCGTGGTTGGATCGACAGCCCGCCCCAGCCCTCGGCGGTTCGCGCAGTGCGCGACGACACGTCAGGGAGGGAAACAGGAAACGTCGAACGAATGAAATTCGATGAGGTCGCAGGATGCTGATTCCGGCTGCGCTCGAGTTCATTTTTTGACCGGCCCGCCGGGCGGATACCCGTATCCGTCCGAGCTGTGTCCAGCGGTTGCCGGTAATCTCGGTCTGCTCTCGTAAGCGGAATGGCGACCGGGCCGTACTTACAGCTTGACCGCCGCGCACGGCGACGACAGTACGCGCGGGACGGTCGGGTTGCCGCCGAGCACTCCGATCACCTTCGCGGGCAACGTCATCGCCCGTGCCGCCGCGACGGTCATCAGCACCGCGGTGTCCGCCAGCGCGGGCAACAGCACAGCCGGGGAGCCTTCCGGCGTCCGGGCGAATTCAGCTCGCCTGCCTCGCCGCGCGAACGACGGCGCCGACAGTTCCCCGGCCAGACCCGGCCGCACCGCTTGACGTTCGACGGGCCCATCCGTGCCGCGGCCGTCGCCCGGCGTGGTTCTCCTTCGTATTCCAAGAAAGAAGGCGTGATGAGACGCATTCCCACGATCTCGCGGGCGTTGACCGGGGCGGTGCTGGCCGCCGGGTTCGCCGCGGCGGTCCCGGCGGTGGCGCAGGCCGACCCGCTCGGCTGCACCCGTACCCCCAACGGCTCCGGGGACACCATTCTGTGCACCGCCGGCATCCCCGGCGGGCAGACCCTCACCGGGTCCGCCGGCAACGACGCCGTCACCGTCACCGGCGGACCCGTGAACGGGACCGTCCTTTCCGGCGGCGGGAACGACACGATCATCGTTGTCGGCACGGCCGGCACCGTCGGCCTGGCCGGCGGAGCCGGCGCTCCCGGCACCAGCACCCACCCGGCCGGGTTCGCCGGAGCGGCGGGAGCGGCCGGCGGCGCCGGCGGCATCGCTGTCGGGAGTTCCGGGCTCATCGACGGCGGTACCGGCGCGGCCACGATCACCGTCACCGGAGGCGCGGGCGGGCCTGGCGGCACCGGAGGAGCCGGCGGGGCCGGTGTGCTCGGCGGCGCCGGGGGCGCGGGCGGAGTCGGCGGCGCGGGCGGCGCGGGCGGCATCGGGAGTCTCGGAACCATCCGCGGCTCGGGCAACGACACCATCTCCGTCACCGGCGGTGCCGGCGGCGCCACCGGTCTCGGCGGTGCCGGCGGGCCAAGCGGTCCCACGGCCGGAACCGGCGGAGTGGGAGGGGTCGGCGGCGCGGGAGGGGTCGGCGGGATCGGGGTCGGAAGCTCCGGGGCCATCACCGGCCAGGGCGGCGCGGACACCATCACAGTCGCCGGCGGAGCCGGTGGCGCCGGAGGGCTTGGCGGTGTCGGCGGCTGCGGCCACGGCGGCGGCGCCGGGGGCTTCGGCGGAGTCGGAGGCGCCGGCGGGATCGGAAATTCCGGAGTTGTCGCCGGCGGGGCGGGCAACGCCGCCATCAAGATCACCGGCGGGTCCGGCGGCAGCGCCGGAGCCGGCGGGAAAGCCGGCAACGGCTCCAGCAGCGGTCAGATCGGCGGCGCCGGGGGCGGCGGCGGCACCGGTGGCGCCGGGGGCGTAGGCAACGGGGGCACGGTCAACGCCGGCACCGGCGTCGACACCATCACCCTCAGCGGTGGTCCCGGCGGAAACGGCGGCGCCGGTGGAGACGGCGGCACGGGCTGTGCTCCGGGCGCGGGCGGCAGCGGTGGTTCCGGGGGCACGGCAGGCGCGGGCGGCGTCGGCAGTTCCGGCACCGTCTCCGGCGGCGGTCCCGGGACCACGACGCTCATCGTGCACGGCGTCAACGGCCTGAACGGGGCCGGCGGTCGCAACGGCACCAGCAACACCGGCGTCTGCACCTGCTGAACGGCAGCAGCTGTCCGGATTCCTGGGCCCTGGCTCGCCGCCGGGGCCCAGGAACTGGCTGTCCCAGCACATCGCCGCCCACCAGTCGCGGTCCGGCTCGGGCAGCTTCGACACTTGTTCAGCGCGGACAACGGTTCTGCTGGTGCGGCCGCCGGTCCTGAGCGCGGCCCCTCGTGCCAGAGCGTGCTGTTCTCCGTCGTCGAAGATCACGCCTTCGCGCGGGCGACGATGACGCCGCTGTCGCCACCGCCGCGGTAGCGGCGATCCGGAACGCGGACACCGTGAACAGCGGAAGAAGATCAATGCGCAGGTTTCTGGAGAATCCGCGGTCACGGACAACTCGTCGAGCGCCAATGCCGGCGGATGGGCGAATCGCGACAAGGGCGTGCCGCTGCCGCTGATCCAGTGCCGGACTGCCTGCGAACTGTCTATCTCCGCCGTGCCGTCGAATCCCGCGCAGCCGCCGAACCCGGCGACGGCGATCGATGGCCGGGTCGCACAACGGTCGAAAGCTACCCGCTGACCGACTCCGGCAACCGGATGCCGTTCGTGCGCACCGAGTTCGCGGAGGTCGCTCGCGAGGCACTCCCGGAGCAGTTGCCGAGGCTGCCCGGATCGGCTCTCGGCCGGGTGGGCCTGCGCCTGGCGGCCGCACGTTCGTGCCCGGGCCGCGGCACCACACAGCATCGAGCACGATGGCGGTGATCGTTTTGCGGATCGGCGCGGACCCGCCGTGCTGCCGGGCTACGACGCCGAAGGATTCCTGGCCGCGGTGGAAGAACATCGAGTCCCGCAGGTGCGGACGGCGTCGACGATGTCCGTCCGGTGGATGCGTCTCCCGCCGGACGCGTGCGACCGTTGCGACACGTCGTCGCTGGAGCTGATCGCCTGTCGACGGCGCGGTCCCGATCGGACTTCGCCGGCCTTCGAATGCCGCTCTGCCGCTCTGCCGCTCTGCTGGGAGAGCTGGGAAGGCTGAGCCTCCTTGATCGGGTACCAGGCAAGAATCACGTATTCCGGGACTTCTCGGCCGAGGCGGTCTATGGTCGGCAGATCACGCGCAGTGCAACACCCCGCCCCAGCCCTCGGCGGCGCCACAGGAGGGCTGTGATGGTCATCGCCGCAACCAGATCGACCGGCTGGGGATCCGAGCGGGCGTGCGCCCCATGACCGGCCTGGCGTGGATCCTCGTTCCGTCGCTCACTCCCGCGGCGGTGATGGCCCTCACCCTGGTCATGCAGCGCTGGGAAGAGGTAGTGCTCCCAGCGGACCGGCCCGGCTCGGCGAGGGAAACGGCTCTCGGCAGCGACGGTGTGGAAGGCCTGTTGTTCCCGGGTCTGCCAGGTGTGCGCGCACCGGGGCCGCAACGATGAAACGCGTCGGTTCGGCCTCCGCCGCGACCCCGGCGGACGGGCCCGTCCTTTCCCCGCTGCAGCGCCGCCGCTGTGCCCGCCTGGTCGCGTCGATATCCTCGGGCCGGGAGGACTGCCGGACGCTCCTGGCCATGCTGGGGCTCGATCCCGCCGACGGACTCGCCCGGCCGGGAAGGCAGCTGCCTCGAGCCGAGTCTCGGCCGGTGCCGCGCAATGGCTTCGACGTCGAGGCTGAGGCTCGAAGAGACGGGCCTCGCTGAATGTCGGCGGCAGTCCGCCTGGCGCGGGAGCGCGAAGCGGTGGATCAGCTGTGTCGCGAGTGCGCTGACGCCCAGCCGCGGCGCGAAGTCTCACGCCTGCCAATGACCACAATGGACAGCGCGTAACCAGAAGAAGCCTGCCCGCGTAATACAAGCCCCAGGCCGAAATTCTCGAACCTGGGAGTGCGGGTGCGCGATCAGGGACTCGAACCCGAAGCCGCTCGTTGCAAGTGGCGGCCGACCAGGTCAGCCGGTGCCGAATGATGTCGCGCACTTGGCCGCGTGGGTGTTCGTGGTGTCCTTCCGGGGCGGCTGGTGTCGTCGTGCGGAGGAGGCCTCGGGCTCGCCGAGGCCGGGGCGTGCCGCGTGGTTCGGCGCCAACCGGGCCGGGGAGGGATTCCGTGAAGCGGATTCCTGATCCTCAGTGCCGCCTGCGCCAGGTTTTGCGATTGGCGGCGACCCCGGACAGGTGCAGTGCGACGCACAACAGGCCAGCGGTGGTGAGGGTGCCGGCCGTGACGAAGCGTCCCAGGCTGACGTCGACCAGTTCGAGAAGCAACGCGAGCGCGAAGAGCACCGCGGCGGCGATGGCGAGCATGGCGTCCTCACTTCCGGAAGACAGCGGCGAGCGTTGGCGCCGTACCGCAGCGGGGCCGGGACGACAGTCGCAGCATATCGGGGCCGCTGATCCGGCAGTACCGCAGAATGGAGTCACGTCACTGCGCGGAGCGGGCCGCCCCGTCCGGCCGAAGATCCACAATGGACACTTTGGCGGTGCTCGCGGAACGGCGGCGGGCGGCTTGTCTCGGGTGCGGGGCCGACGTCGCGACGGTCGGGGCCAGGAGCGCCGGACGATAGGATTCGTGTCGCCGAACGGGTAGAATCGGGTCGGTCGGATCACCCTGGACCTCGGTGACGTCTTTTCTTGATGACATCTGGAGGTTCGCCTGTCGTTTCCGCTGCCGTTCTGTCTCTCTGCGCCATCGCTGGGATCCGAGGTGCGCGCGCCGGGCGCGGCGTCGTGAAGGCCAGCGCTCGAATCGGGGACGTGTCCGCGGCGCTGACCGCGGCCGTCGTGCAGTTGCGCCGCCTGATCGAGGACGTTGACGTCGCCGCTTCGATGGCGATCGGCTTTCGGAGTTCTCGGCGCTGACCGATGACCGGGCCGGCGTCCCGGCCGACGGCGACTCTGGCCGAGGCTGGATTGGACCTCCGCACTGTTCGCGGCCAGCTTGCCAGCGTCGCGCTGCTCCTCGAACCGGCCGGGGCCGCGGGACGAGCGTGCTCGATCCCCGAAGGATGATCCCTGAAACAGGAAATGGGAGGCCGTAATGGTCGTATTGCTGATTGTCGCACTGGTGGTGTGGGTCATCGTGGCGATCGTCGGATTCGCCGTCAAAGGATTGCTGTGGCTGGCGATCGTCGGAATCGTTCTGTTCCTGGGAACCGCGGCGATCGGGGCAGTTCGGCGCAAAGCGCTGCACCGCTGAACGCGCAGAGTATTCGCGGGAGGACCGGCCGCCGGGTTTCGGTGACCGGCCCGCCTGCGAGACAGCGAGCGATTTCCTTTGCCGTGAACCGCGCACGCGACGGCGCGGTGTGCTCAGCGGCTCCAGGCCCAGCCGGCGGGGCGCATGGCTGGCGCCGCCGGGCCGGTCACGGTGTTGTCGTGATCATGAACGGGTAGTGCCCGTTGATGTCCTCGCGGACGTCGAGGGTCTTGTCGGCGAGCCGGACCCGGGTTTCGCGGGCGAGGAACACCTGGGTGTCGCCGGTCGCGATGATGTCGTCCCCGGCAGCGGGGTGTGCGGCGACGTCGACGGCGAACGCGGCACCGTCCTCGGGAAGGCCGTCGAGCGTGAGGCGCAGACCGCCTTCGGCGTGGACGTTCTGGGATGCGGCGAGCCGGTTGATCGCTTCGGAGGCTGCTCCGGTCATGGCGAACATCGGCGGTTCGCTTTCTGTGTGCTGTCTTCGCCGCTCTTGTGCCGCGGACCGGCGGCAGGAGGTGCGCACCGCGTGCGGGAGCGTCCGAAGGCCGGGCATTCCGGAGCCCGGGTCGCACTCCTGCGGCGGCGATGAACCGCTGTGAACCGTTGCGGCAGGCGGCGAAGCCGGTCGTGCGAGGGCCGAGTCCAGGCTCTCCGGCGCTGTCTCCGCGATCTTGTCGCGCCGCCAGGGATGCGTCGGCGTTCCTGGCGGCGATTTCTGCTGTCGCGAGATGGTGTTCGCGAAATCCCCGGTCTGCCGCTGGTTCATTCCCGCCTGCGCCGGTCAGGCCGCCGCCAGCGCTCCGCTGGCGGCGAGGATCACGTGCGCCGCGTCGGTGCTGTCCGGTTCGGTGGCCGAGCGCAGGGCGCGTTCCGCCGCCGCCGGGCTGGCCTCCGGGGGGATCACGAGGAGCGTCAGGTGGTGGATGCGCGGGCCGATGACCACGACCGTGTACTGCTGGAGGCTGAAGAACGCCGCCAGCCGCACGAGATCCGGTCCGTGGGCGAGCGGAACGGGAGCGCGATCCCACGCACCGGGGTTGAAACCGATCCGGTCCACCCGGCCGAAGCGGTCGGCGAGCGCGGCGGCGAGCGCGCGGAATTCCGTGGCCGGTTCCCGGGAACGGGGCCACCAAGCGCCGTCGAAGAAGCCTTTCGCCGCAGGCTGTTTTTTGAAGCGCAATCGCCTTCCGAGAGCGGGCGATCCGATCACGACGCCCGCGGCGGCGCAGTCCGGGGAATCCTTCATGACGGCGCTCCTGTCCGGACGGTGCGGGACCGTTCCGGCGGCGGATGCCTGCGGAGGCGGGTCTGTCTGTCAAGCCTACGCCGAAGGGGAGGCCGCCCAGCGGAATCAGCCGGATTTCCTGGTGCCGCGCCGGATCGGCGGATGGCAGCCGCTCCGTTGGCCCCGAGCGCGCCGTTCGAGCCGGATTCCGTTGGCGCGAAAACGTCGCCGGTGCGCTTCGCCGTCAGGAGTAGGCTGGCGGTACGCGGTGAAGGCGGTTCCGGTGAACGTGGCACAGGCCGTGCTCCAGGATCCGCGCGGCCGCACTCCGAAAGGGACCGCACATGCAGGTCGAGATCAGCACCGACAACAACGTTCCCGGAAGCGCGGGACTGAGCCGCCGGATCGAGGAGGAACTCCGCACCGCGCTCTCGCGGTTCAGCGACCACCTGACCCGGCTGGAAGCACACCTCAGCGACGAAGTCTCGGCCGGAGCCACCGGGGTGGACCGCCGGTGCGTGCTCGAGGCCCGTCCCGAGGGAAAGCCCGCCGTCGTGGTCAGCCACTTCGCGGGCTCGGTGGACGAGGCGCTCCGCGGGGCGACGCGCAAGCTGGAAGGTATTCTCGAACGCCAGCACGACCAGGCGGCACACCACAAGGGCGGCGACACTGTCCGGTATGGACGGTCGGCGGACCAGGGCTGATCTCGCGCTGGCGCCCGGCCGGCGCGGTGTCCGGCGAAGGAATGTCTCCAGGCAGCGAGGCTCCGCCGTCGGTCGCGGAGAGCCGGAGGCGGCGAACCGTCGGCGACGCGCGGACCGGTGCCCCTGCTCGCCTCGCCGTCGCTGACCGCCAGGATGTCGCGCAGCTTCGGAGCGCTGCCGCGATCACGGCCCCGCAGCGGACCAGGCGCTGTTGACCGAGGTTCTCGGCGACAAGCGCCTGCCCACCCTGATCCTTGATCGGCTCCGCGCATTGAGTGCCTGGGTTACGGCAGCCGGGTCGGGACGACGGGGACAGTGTCAAGGCAAGCCGTCGCTCACATCAGCGTCAGAGGCCGAGGACCGTCACGGTCACCCTGGCGATGTCGCCGGGATCGAGCTTCTCGGCCTTGCGCACCACGCGCTTCACCGGCAGCACGTAGCCGCGCTCGCTGTCTGGGAAGATCGATGTCCGCCAAGATCACGGATTCCGTCCGAGACGTCCTCAGCCAGGCTCACAAAGATCCACACGCCGGTTCGCCGCGCGTGCCAGATCCCCAGCTCAGCTGCCGAGGTGTACTTCGACGCCACCAGCTTCGCGCGCAACACCGGCAATTTCGGGGCCGGTTCACGCGGAGACTCGCTCCCGGTTCGCATACCGCACCTGCACAGATGTGCTCAAACGATCGTGGAGGGAGGAGTGCGCGCGGCTCTGTCGTCAACGCTGCGAATCGCTTGGGAATTCTGCGTCCGTCGTTGAATCGCGAGACCCCTCCCGCAATGCTCAGCCGGTCGCAGCGTCCGTTCCCGAGGCCGCCCATGACGTGATCTTCGCGAGCGGCGAGGAGGCCCTCACCAGAGACGGCAGGAGCGTCGAATCGCTGACCTGCGAAAACAAGAAGATTCCTGGTGCCCCCGGTGAGATTCGAACTCACACTGGACGGGTTTTGAATCCGTTGCCTCTGCCAGTTGGGCTACGGGGGCGCAGTGCCGGAAACTCTACGGGATCCGCGCCTCCCGCCCTCGACCGGGTCCGGTGATCGACTTGGGGCCGGGGCTGGGTGTCTCCCGCCACTTCGTGGTGAACGCCATCGTGGGATCTGGATCGGTCCCGGTACGCTGGGCTCTCGCGGGTGACCGCGTGTCGAAGACGTCCCGCCGAGCCTTCAGGAGGACACCGGTGACCGAACAGGCTGCCGAGTCGAACGGCGCCGCCGCCGGCGTGCCGCAGCGACGGGTGCTCGTCGCGGAAGACGAGGCGCTCATCCGGCTCGACCTGGTGGAAATGCTGCGCGAAGAGGGCTACGAGGTGGTCGGCGAGGCCGGCGACGGCGAGGAGGCCATCGCGCTGGCCACCGATCTCAAGCCGGACCTCGTGATCCTCGACGTCAAGATGCCCAAGCTCGACGGCATCGAGGCGGCCGCGCGGATCACCGGCGACCGGATCGCGCCGGTCGTCATTCTCACCGCGTTCAGCCAGCGCGACCTCGTCGAACGGGCCCGCGACGCGGGCACCATGGCGTATCTGGTGAAACCGTTCGCCAAACGCGACCTCGTGCCGGCCATCGAGCTGGCGGTCAGCCGGTTTTCCGAGCTGCAGGCCCTCGAGGCCGAGGTCGCCGGGCTCACCGACCGGCTCGAGACCCGCAAGGTCATCGACCGGGCGAAGGGCCTGCTGATGAGCCGCCAGGGGCTCACCGAACCGGACGCGTTCCGCTGGATCCAGCGGACGGCGATGGACCGGCGCACCACGATGAAAGCCGTCGCCGAGGCGGTCGTGGAAAGCATCGGCTGAGCGACCGGCACAAGCATCGGGGAAGCGGGCGCGACCAGGGGGTCGCGCCCGCTTTTTCGTGCCCTGTCCCGGAATCGCGGGCACGTCGGAGAGTGACCGGCCGGTCCCGGACCGCGCTCCCGTCCAGCGGGACCCGCGCGCTCGTTCCGGGTGCTCGTGCCGGGTCGGAACCTGGCTGCTGACCAGCGCGAACCCTCCCGCGGCACCGTCGCGAAACCCACCCGTGCGGGTTGATCTCCCCTGCGCGAAAGGGCAAGGTTGCTACCTTGGAGGCCGGGGGATCGTGGTGTCGGTCACGATGACGGAGGGGAAGTTCCTACACTGCCCCCATCGATCGGACGTCAGGTCAAGGTCCTTTCGAGGGGCACGCGAACACGAAGAGTCATTCACTCGGTCGTTGCAATAAGACGATCGAGTGTAAATCGTCCGTTAATTCTCGTGACGACCGTCACGATGTGGATACAAGACTCGCTGTGACTCTGTGCAACACCTCACCCGGCGGCTACGTTCAGCGCCCAGTCGAAGTCCCACGCAGGGACCCGCCGTTCCGCAGGAGCGTGGCGGGTGGCATTTGGAGGAACGAGTGCAGAGAGCACGACTCACTAAGGTCATCGTGCTGGCCGCGGCGGGAGTCATCTCCCTGGGCGCCTGCTCGGCGCGGACCGGCGGTGACTCGGGTGGCGACAGCAGCGCGCCGCAGGCCGCTGCCCCGTCGGCGGCGGCGAACGCGGCGGACCCGGCGGGAGACGGCAAGGCGCAGTGCGCGCCGACTTCCCTCGCCTACGCCGGTACGATCAACGGCAAGAACGCCGCGCTGGGCCAGAACATCCTGAAGGGCGCGAAGCTCGCGGTCGACCAGCACAACAAGGCCAACCCCGGCTGCCAGGTCAAGCTGGAGCAGTTCGACACCGAGGGCACCCCGGACAAGGCGCCGGGCATCGTGACCCAGGTCGTCAACACCCCGGCCATCCTCGGCGTCATCGGCCTGCCGTTCTCCGGCGAATCGAAGGCCGCGGGCAACATCTTCAACAGCGCCGGCCTGGTTTCGATCACGCCGTCGGCGACCGACCCGAGCCTGTCCACGAACGGCTGGAAGACCTTCTTCCGCGGGCTGGGCAACGACAACACCCAGGGCCCGGCCGCCGCGAAGTTCATCACCGGCGACCTCAAGGCCAGCAAGGTCTGCGTGATCAAGGACGACTCGCAGTACGGCACCGGCCTGTCCGAGGCGACCGTCAAGGCCCTCGGCGACAAGGCGTCGTGCACCGACCAGGTCAAGACCGGCCAGACCGACTTCTCCGCCGTGGTCAACAAGATCAAGGGCGAGAAGCCGGACGCGGTCTTCTACGCCGGCTACTACCAGGAAGCCGCTCCGTTCGCGCAGCAGCTGAACGACGCTCAGGTCAAGGCGAAGTTCGTCGGCCCGGACGGCGTGAAGGACGACCAGTTCGTGAAGGGCGCGGGCGACGCCGCGGCCGGCGCGTACTTCACCTGCCCCTGCGTCCCGGCGGACCAGTTCACCAAGTTCACCGACGCGTACAAGGCGGCGACCGGAGCCGAGCCCGGCACCTACTCGCCGGAGGCCTACGACATCGCGACGATCCTGCTGAAGGGCATCGACGCGGGCAAGAAGGACCGCGCGGGCCTGCTGGACTTCGTCAAGAGCTACGACAACCAGGGCATCACGAAGCACTTCAAGTGGGACGACAAGGGCGAGCTTCCCGTCGCCGCGGTGTGGACCTACAAGGTGGACAACGGAAAGATCGTCCGCAACACCGAGATCAAGTAGCTCCCCGCTCAGCCGGTTCCAGATACCGGGGTGCGGGCGGGGCGGAGAGATCCCGCCCGCCCGCACCCCGGACCCACATGGAGAACTAGTGTGTCGATGACCCACCTCGGCTCCCTCGTCCTTGCCGACGGCGGAGGCTGGATCCACTTCGACGTGGATTCGTTCCTGAACCAGTTCTGGGACAACACGATCGACGGTTTGTCCTACGGCAGCATCTACGCGCTCGTGGCGCTGGGCTACACCCTCGTCTACGGCGTGCTGAAACTCATCAACTTCGCCCACTCCGAGGTGTTCATCTACGGCGCCTACGGCGTGTGGTTCACCTTCTACGGCTTGGGTTTCCGGCCCGGCGCCACCCCGGAACTGCCGATCTTCGAGCTGATCGGCTTCCTGCTGCTCGCGTTGATCGCGGCGATGGCGGTGTCCGGCGGCACCGCGGTCGTGCTGGAGCGCGTGGCCTACCGGCCGCTGCGGAAACGCAAGGCGCCCCGGCTGGTCTTCCTGATCACCGCGATCGGCGCCTCGTTCGTGCTGCAGCAGATCATCTTCATCTGGCGCGGCGGCAACCCGGAGAACAGCATCCGCTTGCTGCGCAACGACGAGGTGTTCACGATCTTCGGCGGCAGCGTCACGATCGTCACCATCATCACCGTGGTCGCCGCGATCCTGCTGATGATCGGTGTGGACATGTTCGTCAACCGCACCAAATTCGGCCGCGGCATCCGTGCGGTGGCGCAGGACCCGGACACCGCGACGCTGATGGGCGTCAACAAGGAACGCGTCATCACGCTGACGTTCCTCATCGGCGGTCTGCTGGCCGGCGCGGCGGCGTTGTTCTACATGATGAAGATCCCGCAGGGCGCCTGGTACCAGGGCGGTTTCATCCTCGGCATCAAGGCGTTCACCGCCGCGGTGCTCGGCGGCATCGGCAACCTGCGCGGCGCGCTGCTCGGCGGCCTGCTGCTCGGGGTCGTGGAGAACTACGGGCAGTCGCTGTTCGGCGGGCAATGGCGCGACGTCGTCGCGTTCGTCCTGCTGGTGCTGATCCTGATGCTGCGCCCGACCGGCATTCTCGGCGAATCGCTCGGAAAGGCACGGGTATGACGACGACTACGACGCCGCCCGCCGCCCCGGCGAAGGCGCGCCGCCGTCCGGTGTCGGACTGGTGGAACAAGCTGTCCAGGGTCCAGCAGTGGGGCGTGCTCATCCCGCTGGTGGCGCTGGTCTACCTGCTGCCGGTGCTGAACCCGCCGCTGATCACCACGCAGCCCGGTTACGACTTCCCGATCGCGATGTTCGAGGTGGCCCGCTACGCGCTGGTCGCCATCGGCCTCAACATCGTGGTCGGCCAGGCGGGCCTGCTCGACCTCGGCTACGTCGGGTTCTTCGCGATCGGCGCCTATGTGATGGCGTTGTTCACGAGCCCGGACTCGTCGCTGTCGAAGCTGCCGTTCCTCGTCGTGCTGCCGATCGCCATGGTGGTAACGATGATCTTCGGGGTGATTCTCGGGACGCCGACGCTGCGCTTGCGCGGCGACTATCTGGCGATCGTGACGCTCGGCTTCGGCGAGATCGTCCGCCTGCTCGCGGACAACATCGATCCGCTGCGCGGCAACCGCGGCTTCCAGGGCGTCGGGCACCCGCCGGGCTCGAACGCCGACGGCAGCCCGCTTTTCACCAACACCAACGGAACTCCGTGGTACTGGCTCTGCGTCACGATCATCATCGTGATCCTGTTCGTGGTCGGAAACCTCGAGCGCAGCCGCGTCGGCCGCGCGTGGGTCGCGATCCGCGACGACGAGGACGCGGCCGAGATCATGGGCGTGCCGACGTTCAAGTTCAAGATCTGGGCGTTCGTCGGCGGCGCCGCGGTCGGCGGGCTTTCCGGCGCGCTGTACGCGGGGCAGCTGGGCTTCGTGAACAACCAGAAGTTCGACGTGGTGACGTCGATGCTGTTCCTGGCCGCGGTCATTCTCGGCGGCGCGGGCAACAAGGTCGGCGTGCTGCTGGGCGCGATCGTGGTGGCTTACGTGCCGCTGCGGTTCCAGGCGATCGCGGAATACAAGTACCTGATCTTCGGCCTGGCGCTGATCATCCTGATGATCTTTCGCCCGCAGGGCCTGCTCGGCGCGCGGCAGCGGCTGCTCGCGTACGGCAGGCAGGCGTACCAGCGGCTGCTCGGCAAGGGCGAACAGGTCAGCAGCGACGGTTCGCTGGCCACCGACAACCAGGGGGAGAGGGCATGACGGTCCCTGGCAACGGGAACGGACCCGAGGTCCCGGCCGAGGGCGGCCTGGTGGCCGAGGTCGCCAACATGACCGCCGAGCAGCTCGCCGTGCACGAGGCCGAGGTCGCCGAGGTCGTCGCGCCGGACCGGGAGATCCGCGCCGAGGTCGGGCAGACGCTGCTGAAGGTCGACGACGTCACCGTCCGCTTCGGCGGCCTGGTGGCGCTGGACTCGGTGTCGTTCGACATCCGGCGCGGCGAGATCCTGGGCCTGATCGGGCCGAACGGCGCGGGCAAGACCACCTGCTTCAACGCGATGACCGGCGTCTACCGGCCGTCGTCGGGGCAGGTGCTGCTCGAGGGCAAGCCGCTCGGCAAGTCGACGCGGCACGGGATCACCCAGCTCGGCATCGCCAGGACGTTCCAGAACATCCGGCTGTTTTCGGAGATGACCGCGCTGGAGAACGTGGTCGTCGGCACCGACGCGCGGCACAAGACGAGCCTGCTCGGCGCCGTCCTGCGGCTCCCTCGGCACCACCGCGAGGAGAAGCAGGCGATCGAGAAGGCCATGGCGCTGCTGGAGTTCGTCGGCATCGCCGACCGGGCCGCGGACCGGGCGAAGAACCTGCCGTACGGCTATCAGCGGCGGCTGGAGATCGCGCGAGCGCTGGCGACCGAGCCGAAGCTGCTGTGCCTCGACGAGCCTGCCGCCGGGTTCAACCCGGCGGAAAAGGAAGAGCTCATGGGGCTGATCCGGACGATCCGCGACGACGGCTACACCGTCCTGCTGATCGAACACGACATGAAGCTCGTCATGGGCGTCACCGACCGGATCGTGGTGCTGGAGTTCGGCAAGAAGATCGCTGACGGGCTGCCTGCCGAGATCCGGGAGAACCCCGCTGTGATCGCCGCTTACCTGGGAGTTCCCGACGATGACGTTGCTTGAGCTTTCCGACGTTTCCGTCCACTATGGACGGATCCAGGCCGTGTCCGGGCTGTCCATCACGGTCAACGAGGGCGAAATCGTCACCCTCATCGGGGCGAACGGCGCCGGGAAATCGACCACGATGCGGGCGATCTCCGGCATCCGGCCGATTTCCGGGGGCGCCATCCGGTTCGACGGCGAGGACATTTCGCGGCTGCGCGGCGATTTGCGGGTGGTCCGCGGGATTTCGCAGGCTCCGGAAGGCCGGGGGATTTTCCCGGGCATGACGGTGCTGGAGAATCTGGACATGGGCGCGTACGCGCGCAAGGACCGGAAGAAGCTGCAGCCGGATTTCGATCGGGTGTTTGAACTGTTCCCTCGGTTGGCTGAGCGGAAGAGCCAGGTCGGCGGGACGATGTCGGGTGGCGAGCAGCAGATGCTCGCGATCGGGCGGGCGTTGATGGCGAAGCCTCGGTTGTTGTTGCTGGACGAGCCTTCGATGGGGTTGGCTCCGCAGTTCATTCAGCAGATTTTCCGGATTATTTCGGAGATCAACCGGCAGGGGACGACGGTGCTGCTGGTCGAGCAGAACGCGCAGCAGGCGTTGTCCCGGGCGCATCGGGCGTATGTGCTGGAGACTGGGCAGATCACCAAGACTGGTACTGGGAAGGAATTGCTGGCTGATTCCAGTATCAAGGAGGCTTATCTCGGGGTCGGGTGAGTTCGTCGCCGGAAGCTTTGGTCGGCTGTTTTCGGCGGCGGTTGGTTCTTGCGTTGAGTGTTGCGTGGGGGCACCCCGAAGCTGATTGTGACGACGGCGCGGGGGTGCTT
>NZ_JBSHAM010000143.1:0-15640 GCF_053611505.1 Amycolatopsis sp. NPDC054798
CCTTGAGGGAATCAGATTCCCTCAAGGAGCCCTTCACGGACCACCAGCTCAGTCGGAGTAGGTGAGGTTTCGGCCGTCGGAGGGGTCGAAGAGTTTCACCTTGTCCGCGTCGAACCAGATTTGCAGGTCCTGGTTCTCCGCGGCGGCCGATTCGGCCGACAGCCGGGCCACGATCAGCGATTCCGCGCCGGGGACGTCGGCCGAACCGCTGTCCGCGGCCAGTTCCGCCAGTTCGGCCGAGGTCGCGGCTTCACCGTCAACGGTGAAGTGCGCGAACTTCTCCGAGCCCATCGACTCCAGCACGTCCACGTGCGCGGTGAAGGCCGCGCCCTCCCGGCCCGATTCGACCAGCGCGGCGTCCTCGAAGTGTTCCGGGCGGATGCCCATGATCACCTCGCGTGGGGCGTTCGCCGCTTCGGCCATCCGGCGGACCCGGTCGGTCAGCGGGGTCGTGCCAAACGAGCTGTGCAGTTCGCCGTTTTCCAGCGTCGCGGGGACGAAGTTCATCGACGGCGAGCCGATGAACCCGGCCACGAACAGGTTCGCCGGGTTGTCGTAAAGGAACTGCGGCGAACCGATCTGCTGCACGTAACCGGCCCGCAGCACCACGACGCGGTCGCCGAGGGTCATCGCCTCGGTCTGGTCGTGCGTGACGTACAGCGTGGTCGTGCCGAGCTGCTTCTGGATCTTCGACACCGACGTGCGCATCTGCCCGCGCAGTTTGGCGTCCAAGTTGGACAGCGGCTCGTCCATCAGGAACGCCTTGGGGTTGCGGACGATCGCGCGGCCCATCGCCACCCGCTGCCGCTGCCCGCCGGACAGATTCGCCGGTTTGCGGTCCAGATGCTGGGTCAGGTCGAGGATCTGCGCCGCTTCCTCCACTTTGGACCGGACGATCTTGTCGTCCACTTTGGCCAGCCGCAGCGGGAACGCCATGTTCTCCCGCACGCTCATGTGCGGGTACAGCGCGTACGACTGGAACACCATCGCGATGTCCCGGTCCTTCGGAGCCTTCTCGTTGACCCGCTTGCCGTCGATGCGCAGTTCGCCCGAGGAGATGTCCTCCAGCCCGGCGACCATGTTGAGCGTGGTCGACTTCCCGCAGCCGGACGGACCGACCAGGATGATGAACTCGCCGTCGGCGATCGTGATGTCCACTTCGGACACCGCGAGCGCGCCGTCGGGATAGCGCTTGGAAACCTTGTCGAGAACGATTTCAGCCATGGGTCAGCCCTTCACCGCACCGGACGTCAGCCCCGCCACGATGCGACGCTGGAAGAACAACACGAACAGGATGATCGGCACCGTGATCACGACCGCGGCCGCGCACACCTGGCCGGTCGGGTCCTCGAACTGCGAGGACCCGGTAAAGAACGACAACGCCGCGGGCACCGTGCGCGACGCCTCGGTGGACGTCAGCGAGATAGCGAACAGGAAGTCGTTCCAGCAGAGGATGAACACCAGGATCGCGGTGGTGAACACACCCGGCGCGGCCAGCGGCGCGATCACCTTCCGGAACGCCTGGGCCGGCGTCGCGCCGTCCATTTTCGCCGCCTTTTCCAGCTCCCACGGGATTTCCCGGAAGAACGCGGACAGCGTGTAGATCGACAGCGGCAGCGCGAACGTGATGTAGGGCAGGATCAGCCCCGGCCAGGTGTCGAAAAGGCCGAGCCCGCGTTCGATGTTGAACAGCGGGGTGACCAGCGATACCTGCGGAAACATCGCGATCAGCAGGGAAAGCCCGACCAGCAGCTGCTTTCCGGGGAAATCCAGCCGGGCGATCGCGTAGGCCGCCATCGTGCCCAGCACCACCGCGATGACCGTGGAGATCACCGCGATGCCGATCGAGTTGACCAGCGCGTGCAGGAACTCCGTGGTCTGGAAGATGTCCGCGTAGTTCTTGAGCGTCCATTCCGTCGGGATGAAATTGCCGTCGGTGAGCGTCGCTTTCGTCTTGAACGACAGCGAAAGCACCCACAGCACCGGGACGATCGCGAACACCAGCACCAGGATGTCCAGCAGGCCCCAGCCCACCTTGCGGCCAGTGGTGACCGCACCTCCGATAGCCATCAGCGCTTCCCCCCGTCGTCCGTGCCGGGCGCGGCGGTGCCGAACACCTTGATGAAGAGGAACGCGATGATCGCCACCGTGATGAAGATCAGCACCGCCATCGTGGAGCCGATCCCGAGGTTGAGCCCCTTGACCAGGTTGTCGTAGGTCTGCATGGACACCGATCCGGTGTCCTGCGCGCCGCCGGTCAGCACATAAATGTTGTCGAAAATGCGGAACGCGTCGAGCGTGCGGAACAGCAGCGCGACGAGAATCGCCGGTTTCATCACCGGCAGCATCACCTTGGTGAACCGCTGCCACGCGGTCGCACCGTCCATCGCCGCGGCCTTCAGCAGGTCGTCCGGCACCAGCGCCAGCCCGGCCATCAGCAGCAGCGCCATGAACGGCGTCGTCTTCCACACCTCGGCGAGAATGATGATGAACAGCGACGGCCACTGGTCGGTCAGCGGCGCGACGCCCTCGCCCAGCGCGTTCGCCAGGTACCCGGTTTTGGGCGTCCAGGCGAAGTACCAGGAGAACGCGGCCACCACGGTGACGATGCCGTACGGGATCAGCGCGACAGTGCGCACCAGTCCGCGGCCGACGAGCGTCCGGTGCATGATCAGCGCGAGGCCCATGCCGAGCACGAATTCGATCGCCACCGACACCACGGTCAGGAACATCGTGGTGCCGAACGCGGTCCACCAGTAGGAATTCGTGAGCACCGCGGCGTAGTTGTCGAAACCGATGAACTCGTGCTTCGCCGGGAACCGCAGGTCGTAGCGCTGCAGCGAAAGCCAGACCGAATAGATGATCGGGTACGCGGTCACCGCGATCATCACGAGGAACGCGGGCGCGCACAGCCACAGCCCGAGCCGCCGTTCCGCCTTCTTACCCTCGGAAAGCGCGGGCTTTCCCTTGCGGTGCGCCGCTTCGTGGGTGGTCGCGGCGGGATCCTGGACGGTCACGGGATCACTCCCTTCGACTGGAGCGCGTTATCGAGCTGTTCCCGCAGTTTCTGCGCGGTCGCCTGCGGATCGATCGCCGCCGGCGGGGAAAGGATTTTCGACATCACCGTGGACAGGTTCTGATACACCGGGGTGAGCGGCCGTACCGCGGCATTTTTCAGCGCCGACAGGATGGAATCGCGCATCGGGTACTTCTCGGCCATGTTCGGGTTGTCCGCCGACGCGGGCTTCGAAGGATCCAGTGGCGTGTCGTCGTGGTACACCGATTCGATCGTCGGCGGCACCCCGTCGTTGATCGCGGAGACCTTTTGGTTTTCCTTGCTGCGCAGGCACAACGCCGCTTCGTAGGCTTCCGGCTTGTGCTGTGAGTAGGAGCTCACCGCCAGATCGAACCCGCCGATCGTGCTCCGCGACGGAATGCCCGGCTTCGCCTGCGGGTACACCGCCCACTTGAAGTGCGACAGGTCCTTCGGCTTTTCCTCGGCGTACGAGGCGTACACGAACGGCCAGTTCAGCTCGAACGCGGCGTCCCCGCGCTGGAACGCCCGCCGGACGTCGTCCTCCTTCTGGTTCGTCAGCGACGGGTCGGTGATCCCCGAGGACGTGACCTTCTTGAGCAGCTCGAGCGCCTGCACCGCGCCCTCGTCCATCACCACGGATTTCCCGTCGTCGGACAGGATGTGCCCGCCGAGCGATTCGACCAGCGTGTTGTAGATGACCACCAGGCCCTCGTACTGCGCGCCGGTGAACACGATGGAATGCGGTTTGTGCTCGCTCTTGAGCCGCTGCGACATCTGCGTCATCTCGTCCCACGTCTTCGGCGGGGTCGGCGTGAGGCGGTCGTCGTACCAGAGCAGCTGCACGTTGGTGTTCTTCGGCGCGGCGTACAGCTTTCCTTGATACGTCGCGGTTTCCAGCGGCCCCTTCAGCACGCCCTCGGACGCGGCCGCCTTGTTCTGGCCGGTCCACTCGTCGACCCAGCCCGCCTCGGCGAACTCCGAGACCCAGGTGACGTCGAGGCCGAGCACGTCCATCGACGTGTCGCCCGCGGCGAGCCGGCGCGCCATCTGGATCCGCTGGTCGTCCGAACCGCGCTGCAGCTTGTTGTAGACGATCCGGTACCGCCCGGCGGCGGTCTTGTTGCAGTTGTCGACGACCGTCTGGAAATGGTCCTCCGGGGAGTAGTAGACGTTGATCGTCGTCCCGGAAGCCGTTCCGCAGCCCGCTATCAGGCCGGTGCCGACCACGCCGGCGGCGAGCAGCGCCGCCGCGCGCGTAGGTCCTCGTTTCTTTCCGCTGGGCCGTTTCTTCCCCATTCAAGCCTCCTCGCCCATGTGCACACGGCACCCTCCGGCACCGCCCCCAGACAGCACGCCGCGACGAGGCGGACCCGAGCCAGCACCCCGACGTGCCAGTTGCCGGCAGGCCGCGCTGGAGGACACGACCGGCCAACCGGTGTCGGACAACCTATGCCCGGCGATCACCGGCCGCAAGCAGGGTCGGTAACGATTCAGCCAGGTGCGCGCGAACCATCGGAAAGACGGGTGAAAAAGTCCCGCGGGTACTTATGCGGTGGCAGGCGGAGGACGCAGCGCAAGCTTGGCGAGCAGCTCGCGGCCCTGTTCCGCGCTGCGCGGCTGGCACAGCACGTCGTACCGGCCCGCGACGAGCTGGCTCGCCGACGAGAAATCGCGGCGGCCGCGCGACGTGCGGTAGCCGATCGCCGAGAACGCCAGCCCGGACAGCACGCCGAGCACCAGCCCGGACAGCAGCTGCAGGGTGAATCCGCCCTGGTTGACGAACATCCCCAGCAGCAGCCCGGCGAACAGGCCGAACCACGCGCCGGACATCGCGCCCGCGGCGAGCACCCGGCCCCACGACAGCCGTCCGATAACGCGTTCCACCAGCATCAGGTCGACGCCGACGATCGTGACGTCGGTGACCGCGAACTCGCTTTCGGCCAGGAAATCCACCGCCTGCTGCGCCTCGCCGTAGGTCGAGTACGACCCGATCGGCCAGCCGGTGGGCGGAGTCGGGAGCCGCGGCAGCCCGGCCGGGCCCTGACCGCCACCAAAGGGACTGCTCACCATCATCACCTGCGCACTCGTCCGATCCGAGGGTTCCATCTTGTCAAGAACCGGCGGAGCGCGCGAACTCCGGCGAGCAGCGGGTCAGGCTTTGTAGTCCCGCAGCAGGCCGCGGCTGATGATGGTTTTCTGGATTTCGCTGGTGCCCTCGCCGATGAGCAGGAACGGGGCTTCGCGCATCAAGCGTTCGATCTCGTATTCCTTGGAGTAGCCGTAGCCGCCGTGGATCCGGAACGCTTCCTGGGTGACTTCGGCGCAGTACTCGCTGGCGATCAGCTTCGCCATCCCGGCCTCGACGTCGTTGCGCGCGCCGGAATCCTTCAACCGGGCGGCGTTGACCATCATCAAATGCGCGGCCTCGACCTTGGTCGCCATCTCGGCCAGCTTGAACGCGATCGCCTGGTGCTGGGCGATCTGCTTGCCGAAGGTCGAGCGCTGCTGGGCGTAGGCGACGGCCAGTTCGAACGCGCGGATCGCGATCCCGCAGGCGCGGGCGGCGACGTTCACGCGGCCGACCTCGACGCCGTCCATCATGTACGAGAAGCCCTTGCCCGGCGCTTCCCCGAGCACCTTGTCCGCGCCGATCTTGAAGCCGTCGAACACCGCTTCGGTGGTGTCGACGCCCTTGTAGCCCATTTTGTCGATCTTGCCGGGAATGGTGAGCCCCGGAAGCACCTCGCCGAACCCGGACGGCTTCTCCACCAGGAACGTCGTCAGGTTCTGGTGGGCCTTCTCCGCGCCCTCGTCCGTCTTCACCAACAGCGCGATCAGGTTCGAGGAGCCGCCGTTGGTCAGCCACATCTTCGCGCCGTCGATGACGTAGTCGTCGCCCTCGCGCTTCGCGCGGGTCTTGATCGCCGCGACGTCCGAACCCAGATCCGGCTCCGACATCGAGAACGAACCGCGGACCTCACCGGTCGCCATCCGGGGCAGGAAGTGCTGCTTCTGCTCGGGCGTGCCGTGCTGCTTGATCATGTGCGCGACGATGAAGTGCGTGTTGATCACGCCGGACACGCTCATCCAGCCGCGCGCGATCTCCTCGACCACCAGGGCATAGGTCAGCAGCGATTCGCCGAGGCCGCCGTACTCCTCGGGGATGGTGAGCCCGAACAGGCCCATCTCCTTCATGCCCTCGACGATGTCGGCCGGGTACTCGTCCGCGTGCTCCAGCGCCTGCGCGTGCGGAATGATCTCCTTGTCCACGAACGAGCGCACCGTGGACAGAATCTCCTGCTGCACATCGGTCAGGCCGGCGGTCCGGGCGAGACGGGCCATGGGCTCAGCTCCTCACTGCGGGCGACGCCGGCTCCCGGCGCTGGGGTTACCGGGGAGTATGACTGGTTCGCGCCCGAGCGGCTATGAGGGTGCTCACGCCGGGCCCCGGTTTCCCCCGTTAAGGTGCGGATAAGGTGCTGATCCACCCGAAACCCCGAGAAGGATCCCGATGAGCGAGGGCAGCGACGAGCCTGCTGGCCGACGTCCCGATGACGGCTACGAGCACCCGTCGTACGAGCACCAGCCCTATCCGCCGCGGGGCCCGCTGCCCGGAGCGGGACTCGCGATCGGGTCGCTGATCTGCTCGATCGCCGGGTTCGTGGTGTGCGCGCCGCTGGCCGTCGCGGGGATCGTGATGGGGCACATCGCGTTCTACCGTGCCCGCCGCGGCCGCGGCACCGGTGGCGCGCTGGCGCTCGCCGGGTTCGTGATCGGGTACGCGGCGCTGATCGTCTGGGCCATCCTGCTTCCGCTGATCTGGCACGCGCTGGCCCAGTCCGGCGTTTTCGGCTGATGCCGCCGCGATTCCCGGTAGCGTCGTCCTTCGAACCCGGCACCCCGAGGGAGCCCTGATGACCACTCCGTCCGACCGCGATCCGGCGCCGTACGACCCGCCGCCGACCGCGGACCCCGCTCCGTACGAGGCACCGGCCACCGCCGAGCCCGCACCGTACGAGGCACCGGCGGACGCCGTCTCGTCCACTTCGGAGGCTGACTCGCCGGTCCCGCCGCCGGGGTGGACCGCGCCCGATCCCGGCCCGGTCGCGCAGCTGCCCGGCGAGCCACCGGCTCCCGCCGCGCCGCCGTATCCCGTTGCGGCGCAACCGGATCCGTTCGCGCCGCCGCCCGCGTACCAGGGCTTCCCGGCTCCGCCGCCCTACGGCGCGGCCTACCAGCCGTACCCGAACACCAGCGACAGCGGGCTCGCGACCGGCGCGCTGGTGTGTTCGATCCTCGGCATGGTGACCTGCGTACTCGGGATCCCTGGCATCGCGATGGGGCACGTCGCGTTGGCCAAGGCCAACCGCAACGAAGCGGGCGGGCGCACCATGGCGCTGGCGGCCGTCGTGATCGGCTACGTCGCGGTCGCGTTGTGGGTCGGCTTCTTCGTGACGCTGCTGATCCTCGGCCTGAACGGCTACCTCGACCGCTGATCCGGCACGTCGCTCGCTTCGGACGAGACGGCCTGCCCGTTGCCGGTCTCTTCCGGAGACGACTCCGCCGGCGCCCGCGGCTCCGGCGGTTTCGCCGGTTTCGCAGCCGGGGCCACGGGGTCGGTCCGCGCGTCCAGGAACCGCAGCAACTCCACCGGGAACGGCAGCACCAGCGTCGAGTTCTTCTCCGCCGACACCTGGACCACCGTCTCCAGCAGCCGCAACTGCAGCGCCGCCGGGGTGTCCGCCATCGTCGCGGCGGCCTGGGCAAGCTTGTGCGACGCCTGCAGTTCGCCGTCCGCGGAGATCACCCGGGCACGGCGTTCGCGTTCGGCCTCGGCCTGGCGCGACATCGAGCGTTTCATCGACTCCGGCAGCGCGACGTCCTTGATCTCCACCCGGTCGATGTGGATGCCCCAGCCCAGCGCCGGGCTGTCGATCATCAGCTCGAGGCCCTCGTTGAGCCGTTCGCGGTTCGCCAGCAGCTCGTCCAGGTCGCTCTTGCCGATGATGGACCGCAGCGACGTCTGCGCGACCTGGCCGATCGCCGACCGGTAGTCCTGCACGTGGACCGCGGCCAGCACCGGATCGACCACCTTGAAGTACACGACCGCGTCCACCCGGACCGTGACGTTGTCCCGGGTGATGCCGTCCTGTGCGGGCACCGGCAGCGTCACGACCTGCATGTTCACCTTCTGCATGCGGTCGGCGACCGGCAACAGCAGCGCGAGCCCGGGGTCGCGGACCTGCGGCCGCACCCGGCCGAAGCGGAACACCAGCCCGCGTTCGTACTGTTTCACCACTCGGACCGCGGAGGCGAGCCAAACCCCGCCCGCGACGACTACTGCGCTGACAATCTCGATGATCATGGCAGCTCCTGGGTTCGCCAAACCCTCGTTCACCCACTGTACGCGCGCGCGAAACCCCCGGAAACGGTTTGCGTGACCGGCCAGAATGGGCGTTGTGACCGTTTTGCAGATCCCGCCCGCCTTCGCCGAACGCGCTCCCAAGGTGCTGGGTCCCGAAGCCGTCCCGTGGCTGGCGTCGCTGCCCGCGCTCGCGCAGCGGTACGCCGAGAAGTGGAAGCTGGAGTTCGAGGACACCGCCCGGCATGGTTACGTCGGCGTCGTCCAGCCCGCCCGGCGCGCGGACGGCTCTCGGGTCGTGCTCAAACTCGGCTGGGTGGAAGAAGAATCTCGCGACGAACCGCTCGCACTGTCCACATGGGCCGGTCGAGGATCGGTGCTGCTGCACGAGTCCGCGCCCGAGGACGGCGCGATGCTGCTGGAACGCCTCGACGACAGCCGGACACTGGAGGACGAACCGCTGCTGCCGGCCGTCGAGATCATGAGCGGACTCGCCCGCCGGCTCGCGGTGCCCGCGCCGGCCGAGCTGACCCGCACGCTGTCCGGCGTCGCGGAGGAACTGCTTGAGGAATTGCCCAAATCGTGGCGGGAACTGGGCGAACCGCTCCCCCGCCGGGAGCTGGACGCGGCGCTGGAGGTGTGCCGCGACCTCGGCCCGGAGGCGGGCAACGCACTGGTGAACGAGGACTTGCACTACGAGAACGTGCTGTCCGGCCTCCGCGAGCCGTGGCTGGTGATCGACCCGAAACCGCTCGCCGGAGACCTCGAGTACGGCGCGCTTTCGTTGCTGTGGAACCGGTTCAGCGAATCCACACTGGACTCGAAGCTCGCCGCGAGCGGACTGGACCGCGGCCGCGCCAAGGCGTGGACACTCGTCCGGGCGGTGCAGAACCGGCTGTGGCACGCCCAGGATCTGCTCGATTTCGGCGGATTGCCCGAGGACGACGACGGTCCGTCCGCCGACGCGCTGCCCGCGCTCACCCGGTGGGCGCTCGCCGGCTGAGAATTCGCCGAGTCGCGGTCCGAGCGCGCTCGCGCATCAGCCGATAGTGTCGGCGCTATGGCAGGCACAAACCGGGTTTACGCGGCACAGCTCGCGGGTCTGCCGGTGTTCGGGCCCGACGGGGAATCGATCGGCAAGGTCCGCGACGTGGTCGCCGGGCTGCGGCTGGACCAGCAGCCGCCGCGCATCCTCGGCATGGTCGTGGAGCTGGCGACCCGGCGGCGGGTGTTCGTGCCGATGCTGCGGGTCACCTCGATCGAACCGAACGCCGTGACGCTCGCCACGGGTTCGGTCAACATGCGGCATTTCCATCAACGGCCCAACGAGGTGCTGGTGTGCGGGCAGCTCCTCGACGCGCACGCGACGCTCACCGGCACCGAAACCCGGGTGACCGTGGTCGACGCGGCGATGGAACCGACCCGCACGCGGGACTGGGTCCTGGCGAAACTCGCCGTCCGCGAACGGTCGACCCGGCTGGCGCTGGGCAGGCGGCGCACCGCGATGCAGGTCCTGCCGTGGAGCGAGGTGGCCGGGCTCGGGCTCACCGATCTGACCGGGCAGTCGCAAGGCGCTGGCCAGCTGCTGATGCTGTTCGACACGATGCGCGCCGTCGACGTCGCCGCGACAGTGCGCGACCTGCCGATGAAGCGCAGGCATGAGGTCGCCGACGCGATGGACGACGAACGGCTCGCGGACGTCCTCGAAGAGCTGCCCGAGGACGACCAGAAGGAACTCTGCTGTCCTATCTCGCCGAGGAGCGCGCCGCGGACATCCTCGAGGCGATGAACCCGGACGACGCGGCCGACCTGCTCGCCGAACTCGCCCCGGACGAGCAGAGCAGGCTGCTGGAACTGATGGAGCCGGAGGAATCCGCCCCGGTCAAGCGGCTCCTGGCGTATTCGGCGGACACCGCGGGCGGGTTGATGACGCCGGAACCGGTGGTGCTCACGCCGGACGCGACGATCGCCGAGGCGCTGGCGCACATCCGCAACGCCGACCTCCCCGCCGCGCTCGCCAGCATGGTGTTCGTCTGCCGTCCGCCGACCGAAACGCCGACCGGACGGTTCGTCGGCGTCGTGCACTTCCAGCGGCTGCTGCGCGAACCACCCGCCGAACTGGTGGCCAGCGCGGTGGACACCGATCTCACCGCGCTGCGCCCGGAGGCAACGCTCTCCGAGGTCAGCCGGTACTTCGCGGCGTACAACCTGGCGTGCGGCCCGGTTGTCGACACCGAAGACCATCTGCTCGGCGCCGTCACCGTCGACGACGTGCTCGACCATCTGCTGCCCGACGACTGGCGTGAAACCGGCCTGCACGACGTCGCGGACGGTGCCGATCTCCAGGAGGCCGAACGTGGCTGAACTCAGGACCGGCCGCAGGCTCGACCAGCCGCGCAGCCAGGCTCGTCTGCGGCTGAACATCGACCCGGACACCTTCGGCCGGTTCACCGAGCGGATCGCGCGGTATCTCGGCACCGGCAAATACCTGTTCTGGCAGACGCTCATCGTGGTCGTCTGGATCACGCTGAACCTGACCGCGGTGTCGCTGCGCTGGGATCCCTACCCGTTCATCCTGCTCAACCTGGCGTTTTCGACGCAGGCCGCGTACGCCGCGCCGCTGATCCTGCTCGCGCAGAACCGCCAGGACGACCGGGACCGCGTGTCATTGGACGAAGACCGGGCACGAGCCGCGCAAACCAAGGCCGACACCGAGTACCTCGCCCGCGAACTGGCGGCGCTGCGGCTGGCGGTCGGCGAGGTCGCGACCCGCGACTACCTGCGCAGCGAGCTCGACCGGCTGCGCGATGATCTCGACGTGGACTCCAAGCCGCGCAAGGCGAAGCAAGCCTGACGCGGGCGGTACGTACGATGGAAGCGTGACTGGTACACAGCAGCTCCCCAGCGTCGACGACGTCCGCACCGCGCTGAAGGACGTGTACGACCCGGAAATCAAAAAGCCGATCACCGACCTCGGCATGGTCAAAGACGTGGCGGTCGGCGACGACGGGGTGGTCGACGTCGGGATTTACCTCACGGTCGCGGGCTGTCCGCTGAAGGCGACGCTGACCGCGGACACGAAGAAGGCCGTCTCGAAGCTCCCCGGCGTCGCCGACGTCCGGGTCGAGCTCGACGTGATGAGCGACGAGCAGCGCACCGAGCTGCGCAAATCGCTGCGCGGCGACGCGGCGGAGCCGGTGATCCCGTTCGCCCAGCCGGGTTCGATGACGCGGGTGTACTGCGTCGCGTCCGGCAAGGGCGGCGTCGGCAAATCGTCGGTGACGGTGAACCTGGCCGTGGCGATGGCCGAGCGCGGGCTGTCGGTCGGCGTGGTGGACGCGGACATCTACGGCCACTCGGTGCCGCGCATGCTGGGCGCGCGCGAGAAGCCGACCAAGGTCGACACCATGATCATGCCGCCGCAGGCGCACGGCGTGAAGGTGATCTCGATCGGCATGTTCACCCCGGGCAACACCCCGGTGGTGTGGCGCGGCCCGATGCTGCACCGCGCGCTGCAGCAGTTCCTGGCCGACGTGTTCTGGGGTGACCTGGACATCCTGCTGCTGGACCTGCCGCCGGGCACCGGCGACATCGCGATTTCGGTGGCGCAGCTGATCCCGAACGCGGAAATCCTCGTGGTGACCACGCCGCAGCAGGCCGCCGCCGAGGTGGCCGAGCGCGCGGGCGCGATCGCGATGCAGACGCGGCAGCGCGTGGCGGGCGTCATCGAGAACATGTCGTGGCTGGAAACCCCGGCCGGCGAGCGGATCGAGGTCTTCGGCGCGGGCGGCGGCCAGACGGTGGCGGATTCGCTGTCGAAGTCGGTCGGTTCCACGGTGCCGCTGCTGGGCCAGGTCCCGCTGGACCCGCGCCTGCGCGAACAGGGCGACGAGGGCACGCCGATCGTGCTGGCCGAACCGGACGCTCCGGCGTCGCTGGTGCTGAAGGACGCGGCGAAGCAGCTGTCGGTCCGGGCGCGCGGGCTGGCCGGGATGATGCTGAACGTCAGCCCCGCCGGCCGCTGAACCTGGTTAAACGAAAAGAGGCGTGCACCTTCGCGGGTGCACGCCTCTTTTTTGTGCTTCTTAGGAGGCGTGCACGGTCACCAGGAGGGTGTTGGACTCGCGGAGCGTCACCTTGGTGTCGCCCGGCTTCGTCACCGTCCAGTCGATGTCCTCGGGCTTCTTCGCGGACACGTCGGCCGATTTGTCGGGCAGGCCCTCGACGTCGATGTTCTGCGACTGGTCGGACGTCACCTTGATCTTCACCTTGTTGCCGACCTTGACGTCGACGACACCGGCCGGCGGCGTGACCTTCCCGCCCTGGTAGGCGACGGTGACCAGCACGTCCACGCCTGCTTCACCGGTCTGCGCGCCGCGCTTGACGTTCGGCTGCTCTCCGGTGGCGCTGCCGTTCCCGGGCGCGCTCGACGCGGCACTCGACGGGGCCACCGACCCGGACGGCATCGCGGGGGCGGGCACCGAAGTGTAGGTAGCGGGCGCTTTGGTGCTGGGCTCGTCGCCGGAGCTGCACCCGGCGACGGCGAGAGCGGCCGCAGCGATCGTTCCGGCCAGCGCAGCCGCACGGCGTGACATATCGGGAACCTCCAGGGTCGGTTGAGCTGATGCCCTGAGGCTACCCAGCCTGATCAGCGGGTCGCGCGCGCGGTCGTGAGTGGCGATCGCGGTTCTCACCGGGATTGCCGCTCACGAGGATCAGGTGGCGTCCGGGTCCACCGGCGGACGCTCGCCCGGCTTCAGCGGCTCCGGCTGCGGCACCGCGGTCTGCGGTTTGATCGTCGGTACCCCGCTGGATCCGTTGGACCCGTTCGAGCCGTTGAGGTCGTTCTTGAACCCGTTCAAGCCAAGCGGGTCCGAATCCCCGTCGAACAAATGCTGCGTCACGACGCGCTTCGGGTCGAGATTGCGCAGGCCGCGGAGGTCTTCGAGCGGTTTGCGGAGCTGGTCGAACTCGGGACCCATTTCCTCGCGCAGCTGCTCGCGCGCACCGGTCGCGAAGTCGCGGGCCTTGCGGACGCTCCGCGCCATCCAGGCCGCCGCCTCGGGCAGCCGTTCGGGTCCGAGGATGAAAAGCCCCGCGATGATGATCACGAGGATCTCGCCCCAGCCGACACTGTCGAACACCCGTGAAACCTCCGCTCGGTGCTGCCCTGCCCAAGACTACCCGGGCCGTTCCGCGTCCCGGCAGGCCCGAACGTCGCACGGCAGCTTAAGAACGGATGTCAGTCCGACCCGAGCGTGACGTCCACCACCAGCAGCGCGCCGTCGCGGGCCAGCTGCACCGGAACGACCTGGCCGGGATCGTGGCTGCGCACCGCGACGGTCAGCTCGGCGGAGTCGCGCACGACGTGGTCGCCGATCTTGGTGATCACGTCGCCCTCCTTGATCCCCGCGGCCGCGGCCGGACCGCCCGGAGCGACGTTGCGCACCTGCGCACCCATCGTCGACGAACCGGCGACCGTCGAGGCCGCGTTGATCCCGATGTCGGCGTGCTTGACCTTGCCGTCCTTGATCAGCGCCTTGGCGATCTTGATGGCGTAGTCGCTGGGGATGGCGAACCCGATGCCGATGCTGCCGCCGTCGGAGCTGGAGGAGCGGATGGCGGAGTTGATCCCGACCAGCGCCCCGGTCGAATCGACGAGCGCACCGCCCGAGTTGCCGTGGTTGATCGCGGCGTCGGTCTGGATGGCCGAATAGGTGACCGGAGCCGCCCCGTTGTCGCCGCCCGCGGTGACCGGCCGGTCGAGCGCGCTGACGATGCCCGCGGTGATCGAGTTCTGCAGCGCCAGCGGCGAACCGACCGCGATCACCGCGTCCCCGACCTGCAGGTTGGACGATTTCCCGATCTGCATGACGACCGGGTTCGTCACGTTGACCTTCACCACGGCCAGGTCGGTCTTCTGGTCCGCGCCGACGACCTTGGCCTCGGTGCGGGTCCCGTCGTTGAACACCGCGGTGATCTTCGTGGCGGTGTCGCCGACCGCCGTCGCGACCACGTGCTCGTTCGTGAGGACGTACCCCTGCGGGTCGATGACCACGCCGGACCCCTGCTCGCCGCTGTCCGCGCCGGGCTTGACGACCTCAAGCGAAACCACCGCCGGCGACACCCGGTGCGCGATGTCCGCGAGCGAACCGGGCGGCCGCTCCTTGGCCGCCTCCGACTCGGAAATCGTGGCGCTCCCGGTCAGCGAGGATCCGGTGTCCGCGACCCACCAGCCAACCAGCCCGCCCATCGCCCCGATCAGCAACGCGACGACGCCAAGCATCGCCAGCGCCTTCGGCTGCACCCGCCGCCCGAACAGCACCTCAGGCAAGCTCAGCTGCGCACCGCTGGGCAACTTCGGTTTCTCGGCCTCGTCGTCCTCCGGAACCACCGCGGGCCCGCCCAGCACCGCCCCGGCCGCCGGATCGCGCCACGGATCGCTGGTGTCGGTCCACAACGGATCTTCCGCCGCGCCGCTCTCTCCGGTGGCTTCGAGCGGCCGCTGCAACCGCACCCCCTCAGCCCCCGCAGGACGGCTGAACGCCTCCGCGAGAGATTCGGGCGTCGGCGGCGCGAGACTGAGCTTCTGCCCATTCCCATTGGGCGGCGGGGTATACAGCTTGTCGAACGCCCCCTCGACCCCGTGCGGACGCCCGAAGACAGCCGCCTGCTGCTGGTCGACCGCGGGCCGCTCAAGCGGCCGAGGACCCAACCGGTCCGTTCCGACGGCCCCGGACTGGTCAGAATTCGCGTTCGGCTGGTCGGTCATCATTCCCCGGGATGCGGTTCAGTAAGGCTGGGAGTCGACGATACCCAAGCCTGGACAGAAGTGTGCCCAGACCGCAGTGAAATGCCTGTTGCCTGCACTCCCCCACTTCCCCTCCGGTCCGAATGTCCGTGAGGGGAACCCTCACAGCCCCAGATTCCCCCAGGGTTCCCCTCACGACCCGCCAACGTCCGTGAGGGGCCCCTTCACAGCCCCAGATTCCCTCAAGGAGCCCTTCACAGCCCGCCAACCGGCACCCGCGAACCAAACCCAGCCACAGCACTAAGCCCCGCGCCCCACCTGCTCAACCGCAGCCGCGAACCCACCCCGTCCACCCGCCCAAGCCCCGCGCCCCACCACTCAACCGCACCCGCGAACCCAACCCCGCCAGCGCACCCAAGCCCCGCGCCCCACCTGCCCAACCGCAGCCGCAAACCCAACTTGCCCACTCACCCAAGCCGCGCGCACCCAC
>NZ_JBSHAM010000144.1:0-15365 GCF_053611505.1 Amycolatopsis sp. NPDC054798
CGCCGTTTCTGTCCGAGTGCCGGGGGCCTCTACTCTGGGTGGACCGTCCGGCCCGGCGGCGGGCCCTGGGCAGCGGAGCACTAACCCACGTGGGTTAGCGGCAACGGGTGAGTTGCGTGAACACCGCCCTCGCGCGCCCGCCGTTCCGCGCAGTCGCCGCGCCTCGGTTAATGACCTTCGCGCGATCTCTCGCCCGCGCGCTATTGCGGTGCCGCAGTTATCCGGTACTCGCCGGAAGATCCGCGCAATTCGCTGCCGCGAGCTGTCCGGTCACGCGAATTCGCACCGCACAGACCGCGCTCTGGCCGGATTTCCGTCCGGACATCTCCGCGGCCGCGCCCAGGCCGGGACGCAAATCCGTCGGCGGCCCGCCAATCCGCCGGACATGAAGGCCAGATGAACGCCGGAGAAAACCCGAACCCCATTCGTCCCGGAACGGCCGGTCCGCGGCGATAAAGCGCGGAAAATGTTCGAGGCCGCCCGGCGCTTGCGGTTTACGCTGCGCCGAGCGGCCTCGTCTCCCCGGTCCCCACCGGTAGGACAAGTATGGCGGTGATTGATCTTCCCGCGCCAGTCGTCTCACTCGATCGTGGTGCACAGCACCCGGGTGCAGTGGGTACCTGTCCTGCGACCCGGTGCGACAGGACGGTGCCGGAATCCACGTCGAACCGCGGCGAAGGGAGCCAGCGTGGGTGAACAACTCAAGGACGGACTAGGACAGGCCTGGAATCTGGTGGCCACGTTCGTCCCGAAACTCGTGGGCTTTCTGATCATCCTCTTGATCGGCTGGCTGATCGCGAAAGCCGTGTCCAAAGCCCTCGGGCTCGTTCTCGGAAAGCTCGGTTTCACACGGCTGGTGGAGAAGACCGGGCTGACCGGAATGGTGAAGGGCGCGAATCTCGACGCCACCACGGTGCTCGTGAAACTCGTCTACTACTTCATTCTGCTGATCGCGCTGCAACTGGCGTTCGGGGTGTTCGGGCAGTCGAACCCGGTGAGCCAGCTGCTGAACGACATCATCGCGTTCCTGCCGAGGATCCTGGTCGCGGTGGTGCTGATCATCGTGGCCGCGGCGATCGCGAAGGTCGTGCGGGACGTCGTCGCTGGCGCGCTTTCGGGACGCCCGGCGGCCCGGCTGCTCAGCACGGTCGCGTACTGGCTGGTGATGGCGTTCGGCATCATCGCGGCGCTGGGCCAGGTGAATATCGCGACGACGGTGACCGGCCCGCTGCTGATCGCGGTGCTGGCGACTGCGGGCGGCGTGATCGTGGTCGGCTTCGGCGGCGGCCTGATCAAACCGGCCCAGGAACGCTGGGACGGCTGGCTGGCCAGCATGCAGGGCCAGCTCGGCTCTGGCTCTGGCTCGGGCGGCGGGTCGAATGCCCAGGTGAGCGGACAGCACGCGCACGCCGGGCAGGCACGGACGCAGAGCTACCCGCAGTCCCAGTCGGGCAGCCTTCCGCAGCCGAGCGAGCAGACTCGGCAGATGCCCGCGGACGGCGGCCGCCCGCCGGAGCCGCCGACGCCGCCCGCCGGTTTCGGTCGCGTGGACCGCTGAGTGCCGGCGGGAAGGTCGCGCTGGTGATGTCCGTGGGCTGAACCGCGGACGCTCGGTGGCACCGGGCCGTGCCGCTGGCCGGATCCGAGCCAGCCGGCTTCGCTGACGGCCTTCCCCGATCTGCGGATCGGCGGAGGAGGGGCCGCGTTGCTTCGGCAGCGCGGCCCCTCGGTCTGTCCGCACCCCGCCCGGCGAGCGGCCCGGTCCGGCGTCCACTCAGCGGGACTGTCTTCAGTCTCACATCGGCACGGGAATGGCCGCTCCGTGTTGCATGTTGGGAGGCGTAGATCGGAAGGGGTGCCGACGTGGACTTCCTGTTGCACCACGGCGTGACCGTGTTCGGCCAGTGGATCTCGATCGCCGAGCTGGCCGGGCAGGTGTTCGCGCTCGCGGTGGTGTTCCTCGCGCAGCGGCGGACGCTGTGGACCTGGCCGGTGCAGGTCGGTGCGACCGTCCTGCTCTTCTCCGTTTACGCGTCCGCGCACCTCGGCGGTCTCGCCGGGCGGCAGGTCGCCATCCTGCTCATCTCGCTGTACGGCTGGTGGGCCTGGAATCGCCGGACGGATCCGGTGTACGGCGTCGTCGTGCGCAAGGGCCGGTGGACCGAGCGGGCCGCGATGCTCGGCGCGTTCGGGCTGGGAACGGTCGCGATGGCGCTGACGCTCCAGGCGCTCGACGCCTCGTGGGCGCCGTGGCCGGACGCCGCGATCTTCATCGGGACGCTCGTCGCGTTCGCCGCGCAGGGGGTCGGGCTCGTGGAGTTCTGGGGAGTGTGGCTGGTGGTCGACGCGATCGGCGTGCCGCTGCAGATCAGCTCCGGCCTGTACTTCTCGGCCGCGATCTACGTCGTCTTCGCCGCGCTCGTGGTCCACGGCTGGGTCTCCTGGAACCGGTCGGCGCGCACCGCGGCGGTCGGCGAGAAGGCCGTCGCCGCGGCGCGCTGACCTCAGACGCCCAGCGCGAGCTGCCCGTCCGGGGTCAGCTCGGCCTGCGTCCACTGCCCGACCGAGCCGCCCAGTGCGGAGGCCGGGCGGACCAGCCCCTCCCGGACGAGGTCGTGCGCGGTCGTCTGGTCACAGCACGGCAGGCCGTCGACCCGCAGGTCCGGTTCGCAGCTTCGGGTGAGTTCGGCTCGGCCGGCGGCGATCGCGCGCAGCATCGCGAGCGCGCGGCGGTTCAGCGTGACGGACATGGTCTTCTCCCTCGGATGTTCCGAAGGCAAGAGACGTGATGTCCGTCACTGGATACCTGATTGCGCCGATTGCCCCAACCTCGGCTGAGGCCCGTGAAGGACTCCTTGAGGGAATCAGATTCCCTCAAGGAGTCCTTCACGGACGTCGGGCTCAGCGGAGCGTGGCGTGGGTGGGGCGCAGGTCGTCCACCCGCCGGACGCCCAGCAGCTGCATCGTGCGGATCATCTCCGTGCGGAGGATGTCCACGCAGCGCTGCACGCCGCGTTCGCCGCCCGCCATCAGGCCGTACAGGAACGCGCGGCCGATCAGCACCGCGTTCGCGCCGCGGGCGAGCGCGGCCACGATGTCGCCGCCGGACAGGATGCCGGTGTCGACCCACACCTCGGCGCTGTCCTGGATCTCGTCCAGTGCGGCGGGCAGCAGTTCGATCGGCGTCGGGGCGCGGTCGAGCTGGCGTCCGCCGTGGTTGGACAGCAGCACCGCGTCCGCGCCGTGTTTCACCACTTCGCGCGCGTCGTCGACGTTCTGCACGCCCTTGACCACCAGCTTTCCCGGCCACGTCTGGCGCACCCAGTCCAGGTCGTCGAAGTTCAGCGTGGGGTCGAACAGCTTGTCCAGCAGTTCCGCGACGGTGCCGCCGAAGTGGCTGAGCGACGCGAAGTTCAGCGGCTCCGTCGTCAGCAGGTTGAACCACCACGCCGGGTGCGTCGCGCCGTCCGCGAACGTTTTCAGGGTGAGCGCGGGCGGGATGGTGAGCCCGTTGCGGACGTCGCGCAGCCGCGCGCCCGCGACCGGGGTGTCGACGGTCAGCAGGAGCGTGTCGTACCCGTTCTCCCAGGCTCGATTCATCAGATCTTCGCCCGCGCCGTGGTCGCGCCAGACGTACAGCTGGAACCACTTGCGCGCGTCCGGAGCGGCCGCCGCGAGGTTTTCGATCGACGTGGTGCCCATCGTCGAGAGCGCCATCGGCATGTTGTTGCGCTGCGCCACGCGGGCCACCGCGCGTTCGCCCTCGTGCTGCATCATCCGCGTGAACCCGGTCGGCGCGAACGCGAACGGCAGCGCCGAACGCTGGCCGAGAATCTCCCTGCTGGTGTCCACATCGGACACTCCGCGCAGCACGTTGGGCTGGAATTCCACCCGGCGGTAGGCCTGCCGGGCGCGGCGCAGGCTGTCCTCGAGTTCGGCCGCGCCGTCGGTGTAGTCGAACGCCGCGCGCGGGGTGCGCTTGCGCGCGATCATCCGCAGATCGGCGATCGTGTGCGCGCCGGCGAGACGCCGATCGGTCGGGTTCAGCACGATCGGCTTCGGCCGCAGGATCTCTTTGAGCTCGCTGGGCCGGGGCAGGCGACGCTGGGTCACGCTCGACCACCTTTCGTCAGGCATCCGGATACATCCGATGTCTACCTTAAGGCAGAGGCCCCTCCGGAACACTGTCCCGGAGGGGCCTCTGGAGTCAGGCAGCGATCACGCGTTGCCGGAGTCGGACGTCTGCGGCCCGGCGGCCGCCACGTCGTCGAGCCGGTAGCGGCGGGCCGCCTCGGCGACCTTCGCCTGGTCGAACTCGCCGCGCTTGGCGAGCGCGGACAGCGCGCCGACGGTGATCGACTCGGCGTCCACCAGGAACTTGCGCCGCGCGGCCGGGCGGGTGTCGGAGAAGCCGAACCCGTCGGTGCCGAGCGTGAGCATGTCGGTGGGCACCCACGGGCGGATCATGTCCGGCACCGCGCGCATCCAGTCCGACACCGCCACGACTGGCCCGGAAACCTCCGCCAGCTTCTGCGTGACGTACGGAATCCGCGGCGTCTCGTCCGGGTGCAGCAGGTTCTCGTGGTCGATCTCGACCGCTTCGCGGCGCAGTTCGCCCCACGACGTGGCCGACCACACCGCGGCCCGTACGCCCCACTCCTCGGCCAGCATCTTCTGCGCCTTGAGCGCGTCCGGCATCGTGACGCCGGAAACCAGCACCTGGACCTCCGGGCCGTCGCCCTCAGGCGCGTCGGAGTACCGGTAGAGGCCCTTGAGCACGCCGTCGACGTCCAGGTTCTCCGGCTCGGCCGGCTGCTGGTAAGGCTCGTTGTAGATGGTGATGTAGTAGAAGATGTTCTCGCCGTTGCCGTCCGGGCCGGTCTCGCCGTACATCCGGCGCAGGCCGTCCTTGACGATGTGCGCGATCTCGAACGAGTAGGCCGGGTCGTAGGCCACTACGGCCGGGTTCGTCGCCGCCAGCAGCAGCGAGTGCCCGTCCGCGTGCTGCAGGCCCTCGCCGGTCAGCGTGGTGCGGCCGGCGGTGGCGCCGAGCACGAAGCCGCGGGCCATCTGGTCCGCCGCCGCGTACAGGCCGTCGCCGGTGCGCTGGAACCCGAACATCGAGTAGAAGATGTAGATCGGGATCATCGGCTCGCCGTGCGTCGCGTACGACGTGCCGACGGCGGTGAACGACGCGGTGGAACCCGCCTCGTTGATGCCCTCGTGCAGCAGCTGGCCCTTCTCGGACTCCTTGTACGCCAGCATCAGGCTCGCGTCGACCGAGGTGTAGGTCTGGCCGTGCGGGTTGTAGATCTTGGCGGTCGGGAACATCGAGTCGAGGCCGAACGTACGCGCCTCGTCCGGGATGATCGGGACGATCCGCTTGCCGATCTCCGAATCCTTCGCCAGCTCGCGGATGAGCCGGACGATCGCCATCGTGGTGGCGACCTCCTGCTTGCCCGAGCCCTTGCGGACGCCCTCGTAGACCTTGTCGCCGGGCAGCACGAGCGCCTTGGCGGACTTCGGGCGGCGCTCCGGCAGGTACCCGCCGAGCGCCTTGCGGCGGCCGCGCATGTACTCGATCTCCGGCGAATCCGGGCCCGGGTGGTAGTACGGCGGCAGCTTCGGGTCGCGCTCGAGCTCCTCGTCGCTGATCGGGATCCGCTGGGTGTCGCGGAACAGCTTCAGGTCGTCGAGGGTGAGCTTCTTCATCTGGTGCGTGGCGTTGCGGCCCTCGAACGCCGGGCCGAGGCCGTAGCCCTTGATCGTGTGCGCCAGGATCACCGTCGGCTGGCCGGAGTGCTCCATGGCCGCCTTGTACGCCGCGTACACCTTGCGGTAGTCGTGGCCGCCGCGCTTGAGGTTCCAGACATCGGCGTCGGAGAGGTCCTTGACCAGGTCCTTCGTCCGCGGGTCGCGGCCGAAGAAGTGCTCCCGGACGAACGCGCCGTCGTTGGCCTTGTAGGTCTGGAAATCGCCGTCCGGCGTGACGTTCATCAGGTTGACCAGCGCGCCGTCGCGGTCGGCGTGCAGCAGCGAGTCCCACTCGCGGCCCCAGATGACCTTGATCACGTTCCAGCCCGCGCCGCGGAAGTACGCCTCGAGCTCCTGGATGATCTTGCCGTTGCCGCGCACCGGGCCGTCGAGCCGCTGCAGGTTGCAGTTGATCACGAAGGTCAGGTTGTCCAGGCCCTCGCCAGCGGCCACGTGGATCAGGCCGCGCGATTCGGCCTCGTCCATCTCGCCGTCGCCGAGGAACGCCCACACGTGCTGGTCGGAGGTGTCCTTGATGCCGCGGTCGCGCAGGTAGCGGTTGAACCGCGCCTGGTAGATCGCGTTCATCGGGCCGAGGCCCATCGACACCGTCGGGTTCTCCCAGAACTCCGGCATCAGCCGGGGGTGCGGGTACGACGGGAGGCCGCCGCCCGCGCCCGCGTGGCTGAACTCCTGGCGGAACCCGTCGAGCTGCTGCTCGGTGAGGCGGCCCTCGAGGAACGCGCGGGCGTACATGCCGGGGGAGGCGTGGCCCTGGAAGAAGACCTGGTCGCCGCCGCCGGAGTGGTCCTTGCCGCGGAAGAAGTGGTTGAAGCCGACCTCGTACAGCGCCGCCGACGAGGCGTAGGTGGAGATGTGACCGCCGACGCCGACGCCCGGCCGCTGCGCGCGGTGCACCATGATCGCCGCGTTCCAGCGGATGTAGCGGCGGTAGCGGCGCTCGATCTCCTCGTCGCCCGGGAACCACGGCTCGTTCTCGGTGGGGATCGTGTTCACGTAGTCGGTCGAGGTGAGCGCCGGGACGCCGACGTTGCGCTCGCGGGCGCGCTCGAGGATGCGCAGCATCAGGTACCTGGCCCGCTGCTGGCCCCCTCGGGCCAGCGCCTCGTCGAAGGAGTCCAGCCATTCGCTGGTCTCTTCCGGGTCGATGTCGGGAAGGTGCGCCGCGAGTCCGTCACGGATGACGCGTACGCGAGCCGGGGTCTCCTTGCCGGAGGCGCCGTCGTTCTGCGGGGCCAAGGGGTCTCCTTGTAGCTGGTTGTAGCTGTTGTAGCTGGTGGGCGGGAGTGCTCGCCGACGTCCATGGTCGTCCCGGTTGGGGTTCCCGTCACCTGTACTGCCCGGTAACATCGGCCGCCCGAGTGTCGCCACTCCCCGCGCACGGTGTATCGCGCGCGCGTTTTCTCTCCTCCACCCTAAAGGAGGCTCCCGGGGAGGGCTCCGCAGTGGTGGGGTACTGAGTGCCACCCGGAGTCGGGCAAGGGAGCGGCAAGCCCCTACGCTGCAGACACGACTTGCCAAAGATCCGGTGTGGACGGTTGCGCGCAGCGCCGCGTCAGTGTTCGCTGTTCGACAACCGTGTATCCGAGTGCGGCGGACCTACCGCCGCGCTCCGTCGTAGTTGGAGGAGTGGAAGCAGTGGTCGCCGCGGGAGACGCAGGCAACGCCGGCGTCGCCGAGAGCCTTGGCATCAAGCCGGACATGGTGGTCCAGGAGATCGGCTGGGACGATGACGTCGACGACGACATCCGCGCGGCGATCGAGGAAACGATCGGCGGTGAGCTCCTCGACGAAGACGCGCAGGAGGTCATCGACGTTGTGCTGCTGTGGTGGCGCGACAACGACGGAGACCTCGGAGACGCGCTGGTCGACGCCCGCGGTCCGCTGGACGAGAACGGCGTGATCTGGGTGCTGACCCCGAAGACCGGGCAGCCCGGGCACGTCGAGCCCAGCGACATCGCCGAGGCGGTGCCGCAGGTCGGGCTCGCCCAGACGGCGAACATCAGCGTGGGCCCCGGCTGGCTGGGCACCCGGCTGGTGTCGCCGAAGTCCTCGAAGGCCAAGCAGCGCTGAGGCCGCGATAGGGTGGGCGGGCACGCTCGTGTTCGCTCTGGAGAGGAATCGCCGGTATGGCCGTCGAGGTCGGTTCGCAGGCCCCTGACTTCACGCTCAACGACTACAACAAGCAGCCGGTCACGCTGTCGCAGTTCAAGGGCGACAAGCCGGTCCTGCTGGTGTTCTACCCGTTCGCCTTCAGCGGGATCTGCACCGGCGAGCTGTGCCAGCTGCGCGACGAGTTCGGCGACTACGACGGCAAGGGCGTCCAGGTGCTGGGCGTCTCGGTCGACACGCCGTTCTCGCTCAAGGCGTGGGCCGAGGTCGAGGGCTACCAGTTCCCGCTGCTGTCGGACTTCTGGCCGCACGGCGAGGTGGCGCAGAAGTACGGCGTCTTCAACGACCAGGCCGGGCTCGCCGTTCGCGGCACCTTCCTGATCGACACCGAAGGCGTGGTCCGCTTCGCCGAGGTCAACGCGCCGGGCGAGGCGCGCGACCAGGCCGGCTGGAAGAAGGCCGTCGAGGAACTGACTGCCTGAATTCTTTTCGCTCGCCGGGGCGGGGGTCTCCCCGTTCCGGCGCGCGGGCGCATAGCTCAGCGGGAGAGCACTCGGTTTACACCCGAGCGGTCGCAGGTTCGATCCCTGCTGCGCCCACCACGCTGGGGCCGACCCCATCCGGTGAAGGTTTCACTGGATGGGGTTTCGCCGTTTTCGCCGTTCCGCCCGCCGGAAGCCGCCTTTCCCGGTATCGGCAGCGCAACGATTGTCACCAGAACGACCTCGCCTGAGTGCTGCTCGTAACACTCCGCATGATCGGGAAGACCCTCCTCCTGGAACTGACCGCACGTCAGGTGGGAGGTCGTCGTGGGCGAGAGCATCGGGGACAAGGCCAGACGCCTCTGGAGTTCCTGGATCTGCCTGCTGGCGGCCGCGCTGGCGGTGGCGTTCTGCTCCTTCGTCCCGCTGGGCGGACTGTCCCCGTGGTCGAATCTGGCGTTCCTGGCCGGTGCGGTGTGGCTGGTGGCGGTGTTCCTGCGGAAGAGGAACGATCCGGGCAAAACGGTCCGGGACAACGCGCTGGGAGATCCGGTGCCGCGCGAAATTTCCATCGTGGATCTGTTTCGGGCCGAATCGTATGTGACCCGCAACTACGACCTCTTCGCGATCAATTATTTCGCCAAGCTCCTCGCCGCGCTTCCCGACTATTTGACCCGGGTGCACGACCAGGCGACGCTCGAGGGGCGGACGCTGCTTTCGTCGACCACCCTGACCTTCCGCGGCACGCAGCGGGAGCAGCGGACCGGCGACTGGCCTCGGTCGCCCTTGCTGGTTCCGGTGGTCCGCGCGGAAAAGGAAAAGCTCTTCGACAAGTTCTGCGTCACCGACAGCGGCAACCACGAGCTGCCCACGCTGCCGCAGTGGCAGGTCTACGGCCTGGTCGCCCTGGTCCTTCGCGGCTTGTTCGAGCAGGAAGCTTCCGCCGGCAAGGACGCGGGAGCCTGCCTGACCGCGGCGGAAGCCGAGATACTGCTGCGGATCGTGAAGAACAGCATCGCGAGAGTTTCGGAGCGGGGCAAGGAAAAAGAACGGGCCGACGACGCCTTCGCGTTGCTCGACCAGCTTGACGAACAGCGATTCTCGGAGGGCTGGAAAGCGCGCGTCCGGTCTCTGTGCGCGTCGCTGGCGGACACTTACTTGATCGTGGTGGAGGTCCCGCACCCGGTCGGCGACAGCGTCGTCCTGCGTTATTCGAACACTGTCGCGTTCGAGCGCTACGCGAGCAGCCGGGACACTGCGCTGCGGCGCAAGCACGGGCTGTTGCCGAACCGTATCGACATCCACCATCCCTGGGCGACGAGTTCCGACAGCTACCACTTCGAAATGAGTGCGTACCAGGACACCTACGTGTACGACCACCACCTCGAAAAGATGCAGGGCAAGAAACCCTTGCAGCAAAGCGATTTCGGGAAGATGCGAGGTCGCTGGTACGTGCGGCTCTACTACGAGGAAGCGCGGACGCTGGCCCATCTCTACCTTCGCCGCCAGGAAAAGGGAGTGGTTCCCGGCGACGAGCGGGACGGGCTGTCCCTGCCGGATTCCGGCGACTTCAAGTCGGTGGTGGAGTTCCGGGAGATCCCGCCGGGCGCGCTCGCCAACGCCGTGACGGTGGCGCTGGTGACGTCCGTGGTGATCGCCTATTTCGCGTTGTTCCGGATCGGGATCGACCCGGTGTCGGTGCGGTCGGGCGGCCACGCCAACCAGGGCGTGCCCGCGCTGCTGCTGACTCTTCCCGCTTTCTTGGCCGCCGCTGTGGGGCGAGGGTTGACCACGGAGCGGATGCAGATCTCGTCGCTCACCGCGTTCTACGGGCTGTGGACGATAGCCGCGACCGCCTTGGCGGCGGTGCTGTTGTACATCGTCAGCGCGACGAACGTCTTGATCCTCGAAGTGTCGTTTGACGTCGGCTCCTCCTCCGTGAGCTTCAACCTGCTCTGGGTTCTGCTCACGCTGGCCAGCGTCGGCGAGCTTCTCTACCTGCGCAAGAAGAAGAACGAAGAGCGGGCTTACTTTCTCGACCTGCTGGAGAAGCAGGCTCTGGACGGTAAAATGAAACCGCCTGCTCCGGAACCAGGGAAAGGTGACGGAAGTGCCTGAAGAGACGGCCGAGGCACCGGCGGAAAGCGCGGAAGACGAGCTGCGCGAGGCGGCGGAGTGGAAAGACGGCCGCCTGGTGGCCATCCGCCCCGAGATTCGGAACAGCGTTCTCGAGAAGAGCTACATCCTCCGGACCGAGGAGCAGAAGCAGGAGCTGGAGCGGACCATGGGGGAGACGGTCGCGAGGCGTCGCGCTATGAGTCCTGAGCAGAAGAAGGCAGAGCTTCGGGAGATCGCTGTCTTGGCGGGCGAAGAGCTTTAGCCGCTCGGCTCCGGCGCCCGCGCGCGGCTGAACACGAGAGAAGGCCCCCTGGGCCGGGTTCCCCCATCAATCCCGGCCCAGGAGGCCTTCTCGTTTCCTCCCCTTGCCCCGTCGGGCCTGCCCCCTCGACAGGCCCGGCCGCAGCGCACTCCGCGGGTGTACGCGAGACAAGAGGCGGCTTCGGCGGCGCTGGATACTGCGGCAAACGGGTGATCTTGGCTCACCGCGCGAGCGCGGCGACCTCACCGGTCAGCCGGTCGATTTCCTCCTCGGTGTTGTAGTAGTGCACCGACGCGCGCACCAGGTCCGGAAGGCGGCGCGCGGTGAAGTCGTACTGCGCCGACGACGGGTGCGCGACGCTCGTGTTGATCTTCGCCGCGTTCAGGCGGTCTTTGATCTCGTCCGCGGGCACTCCGTCGACGCTGAACGTCACGAGACCGCATTTGCGCGCGCCCGCGTCGTGCACGGTGACCCGGTCCACCTCGGCCAGCCGGGAGCGCAGCGTCGCGGCCAAAGCGGTGACTCGTTCCTCGATCGCGGGCAGTCCCCACTCCATCGCGTAATCCACTGCCGCGCCGAGGCCGAGTACGGCGGCGAAGTCGCGTTCCCACACCTCGAACCGCTTCGCGGTCGGGTCGACGACGTACTCGGTCGGGGACGTCCACTTGGCCGAGTGCAGGTCGAGCATCGCCGGTTCGAGGCGGTCGCGCAGCCGCGGGCGCACGTACAGGAACCCGGTGCCGCGCGGACCGCGCAGGTACTTGCGGCCGGTGGAGGTCAGCGCGTCGCAGCCGATGCGTTCGACGTCGAGGTCCAGCTGCCCGGCCGACTGGCAGGCGTCGAGCAGGAACGGGATGCCCGCCTCGCGGGCGACGGCGCCGATTTCCTCGGCGGGATTCACCAAACCGCCCTGCGTCGGCACGTGGGTGACCGCGATGAGCTTCACGTCGGAGCCGATCCGGCGGCGCAGGTCGTCGACGTCGAGTTGCCCGGTTTCGTCGTTGTCCACGACCTCCACGGTCGCTCCGGTGCGGCGCGCGATCTGGAGATAGGCGATGGCGTTGCTGGCGTATTCGGCGCTCGCGGTGAGGATCCGGTCTCCCGGCCCGAACGGCAGCGCGTAGAAGATCGCTTGCCACGAGCGGGTCGCGTTGTCGCTGAGCGCGATGTCTTCCGGAGAGGCGTTGAGCAGGCGCGCGACCGAGGCGTACACGCCGTCTACGCGGTCCTGGGCCTGGTCGGCCGCTTCGTAGCCGCCGAGCAGGGATTCGGTGCGCAGATAGTCGATCACGGTGTCGGTGACGCGGGCGGGCGGGAGGGCGGAGCCGGCGTTGTTGAAGTGCGTGACTCCTACACAACCTGGCGTTTCGTACCTTGCGCGGTCGACATCGAAAGTGCTGGCCATACCAACTGAATACAGTACGGGCGATCTGTGTGCAATACTCGCCGCATGGTCAAGAGACTCATGCGCGGTGAACTTCTGGAAGAGATCACCGCGCGCGTACTCGACGGACGGCTCCCCGCGGACACCCGGGTCAACGAGGTCCGCTTGGCGAGCGAGCTGGGGGTGTCCCGGACGCCGTTGCGCGAGGCGCTGATCGGCCTCGCCGACCGCGGGCTGCTCGTCGCCGCGCCTGGACGGGGCTTCCTCGTCGCGCCGTTCGATCCGCAGGAGGCTCGCCGGCTGTACCCGCTGGTCGCCGAACTGGAGGCGCTCGCGCTGCGCTGGACGTCGCCGCTCGAACTCGCGTCGCTGCCGGACGCGCTCGACCGGATTTCGGACGAGACAGCCGATTCGGCCGATCTGTCCGCCGCGGACGACCGCTGGCACGCGCTGCTCACGTCCCGCTGCGACAACCCGCATCTGCTGCGCATGATCGAGCAGACAAAACCGTTGCTCAAACGCTACGAGACGGCATACTTCGGCGGCCGGGACCGAGCGGCGGAGAGCGTGGCCGAACACCGCGAGATCGCGGCCGCGCTGCGGGCGGACGACCTGCCCGGCGCGTCCGCGCTGCTCGTCCGGAACTGGGTGAAAGCGTTGGCGTACTTGAAGGAGAGCTGATCCGGTGCGGGTTTTCGCGCATCTGTCCGACATCCACCTCGACGGCGGCGACCGCGCCGACGCTCGGGCCGCTGCGGTGACGCGTTACCTGCGAAACCTCGAAAAGCCGGTCGACGCCGTGTTCGTCACCGGAGACATCGCGGATCACGGCCTGCCCGAGGAATACCGTCGCGCGGCCGAACTGCTGGACCTCCCGGTGCCGGTGGTGGTCTGTCCCGGCAATCACGACGTCCGCGCGCAGTTTCGCGAGGCGCTGCTGGGAGAACCCGCCAGCGACGCTCCGGTGAACTCCGCGACCGAGGTGGCCGGAGTGCTGCTCGTGTCGTGCGATTCGACGATCCCTGGCAAGGGAGCTGGCTACCTCGCCGACGAGACGCTCGCTTGGCTGGACGACACGCTCGCCGGTCACGACGGCCCATCGTTCGTCGCGTTCCACCACCCGCCGCTCGACGTCGGAGTGCCGCTGGTGGACGCGATCCGCCAGACCGGCGAAGACCGGCTCGCCGCCGTGCTGCGACGGCATCCCGGCGTGGCGGCGCTGCTGTGCGGACATGTGCACACTGGCGCGGCGACGGAGTTCGCGGGCGTGCCGGTGCGGATCGCGCCGGGCGTGGTGTCCGGTTCACTGCTGCCGGTGGAACCCGGCGCGGGGCGCGGCTGGGACGAAGGCGGGCCGCTGGACTTCAACAGCCCGCCGTCGCTCTTGCTGCATGTGCTGCACGACGACGGCAGGCTGACGACGCATCAGCGCGCGGTCACCGGGTAAAGACCGGCAGCGTGACCTGGGACGGCCGGGTCTCGTCGTGGAACACCTCGAACCGGTTCGGCGTCCCGCGCACGGCGGACGAAACCCGTTCTCCCGTACCGTGATTGCGCGCGAACCGCGGGAACGCGCCGCCCGCCACCTGCACGCGCAACCGGTGCCCGCGGCGGAAGCGGTACGCGGTCGGGTCGAGTTCCACCTCGGCCCGCACCACGCCGTCGGCATCGGCTTCCGGCGCGCCCGGACGCAGCCGCAGGATTCCGTCGGTGACGTTGCGCGAGATGCCGCCGGGATCGACGTCGCACAGCCGCACGTACACGTCTGCGTGGGCCAGTTCGGTCCGCACGAACACAGTGGCGGACACGTCGCCGATCACGTCGACGTCGTGCAGCAGCGGCTCACCGGTGAACACCAGCACGTCGTCGCGAGCCTCGATCTCGGAGTTGTCGCGCTGCTTGGACTTTCCCATCAGCAGCGGCCCGCCGACGGCCGGCGTCGGATCCTTCGGGTCGTAGGTGAACGACGTCGGCAGCGCCTCGCCGGGCACCGTTTCGCCGAGGCCGCCGACCGGGCGCAGGTGTGCGTGCTTCGGTTCGGAAGCGGGCGGCCAGCAGTCGAAATCGAGCCAGGCGGACGCCTGCTGCAGGAAGATCCGCACGGGGGAGCGCTGCAGCTGAGTGCGGTCGTCGGAGAGGTGCGCGCGCAAGAAGCCGAGCTGGTCCTGGATCAGCGCGCGGAAGCTCGCCGGTTCGCCGTGCGCCCACGGGCCGACGGTGATCCGCGGCGACTTCCCGGCGTCCTGCAGCGTGCGGAAGTCCCGCAGCTGCGCGCGGATGAACAGGTCGTACCAGCCGGTGACCATGCTGACCGGCACGTCGAGCTTCGCGACCTCGGCGCTGTGGTCGGACATCGCCCAGAAATCGTCGTCCGGGTCCGCGTGCCCGGTGACGTCCTGCAGGAACTGCACCGGCTTGCCGATCGCCGCCACGTCCGCGCCCGCGATCGGCAGATACGCCATCGCGCTGCGGGTGCGCCGCGTCTGCAGCGGGTTCGGCAGCGCGGCGAAGCGCTCCTCCTGCTTCCCGATCATGGCCGACCAGGACACCATGTTGTCCGCCGCGAGCACCCCGCCCGGATAGAACGTGCTGACGAATTCCGACGCGGTGATCGCGAGGCACATCGCCTCCAGCGGAGGATCGAGGTACGGGCCGACCGCCCATTGGGTGTGCCCGAGGTAGCTCGCGCCCGCCATCGCGATTCGTCCGTCGCACCAGGGTTGCGCGCGCAGCCATTCCGCGGTGGCGATGCCGTCCTCGCGTTCGGTGTGGAACGGGCGGAACTCGCCTTCCGAACCGAAGGTGCCGCGGGTGCTTTGCAGAACTGTCTGAAGGCCGTGCCGCGCGAAGGTTTCGCCGAAGAGCTTGGCCAGCGGGCCTTTGCGGCCGTAGGGGGTGCGGATCAGGACAACTGGTCCGGAGGTCAGGCCGTGCGGCGTGTAGCGGTCGGCGAGGAGGTGCGCGCCGTCGGGCATGGGGATGTGGAGGCCTTTGACGGCGGTGGGCGCGGGGTCTTCGGCGGCGGGGAGACCGAGCAGTCGGTCGACGATTCGGTTCAGCACGTAATCGAACGTACGCGAATTGTTATTGGCTCGCTGGGGGCTCGTCGCCTGGCGGCGACATTGCGCCGCGTTCGTGAGGGGGCACCCCGAAGCTGATTGTGCTGACGGTTCGGGGGTGGGTGTTAATTCGGGGAAAAAGGAATTAAAAACAACCCCCCACCCCCCCGAAA
>NZ_JBSHAM010000145.1:0-15271 GCF_053611505.1 Amycolatopsis sp. NPDC054798
CTCCCCACGGGGAGCGGCCCGTTTGTTTGACCACAAGGAAACCCGGTTCCGGGCGCGGAAAAGGCCGCTCGCCGCGGATGTCGCGGCGGCGGCCTTCCTGGTCACTTTCCGGGTTTCGGCGGCTTTCCGTCCTTCTCCGGCCGCCGCGCGGGCGGATCCTGGCCGATCACCGGCGGGGTCACCTGCGCGGGCTCGCCGAAGATCTCGGACGTCTTCGCCGCCGTGCGCTGCCTCGGCTTGTGCGACGAACTGCCGCCGCCACCGCCACCGCCGCCCATCCCGGCGAAGCCCATCATCGGCATCATCGACGTGCCCGAGCCCTGGTTCGCCGCCGCGGCCTGCGGAGCCGGGGCGATCGGCTCGGCGGGCGGAATGCCCGCCTGGCCTTGCTCCAGCCGCGGGTCGGCGGCGGTTTCCTTGCCGTGGTGGGAATTCTCCGCGGCGGACGGGCTCACCGAATCGTCCGGGGAAGCAGCGGAAGAGGCCACTGTGGACTCTCCGGCCGCGCTGTCGGCCGACGGGCTTGCCGCGGAAACAGCAGGGGCGCTCGCGGACGCGTCGGCGTCGTGCAGCCGGAACTGCTGCGCCGGATAGTGGTGCCGCAGTTCGATGCTCGACGGGCTCCCGGCCGGTGCGTCCACCCCGGCGCACAGCCGGGCGAACTCGCGCAGCACGTCCTCCGCGGCCTCGTGCAAGGACTTCAGCGACTGCTCGGTCTCCCGCATCTGCGATCGCGCCCGGGAAGCGCCGCCGCTGGGCAGCATCGCCGATTCGGACAGCAAGTCAGCAGCGTCGACCAGCACCTCTTCCGCCGCGCCCGCGATCTTGCGCAGCGATTCGGTGAGCTGGTCCATCGAGTCGGCGAGCGCGTCGAGCGCGTCCTCCGCTCCCTCGCTCGCGGCGCGAATCTCGCCGAGGTAAGCGACGAACGCGTCCGCGTCGGGGCCGGACCACGACGCGTCGATCCGGCCGAGATCCTCCGCGAGATCCGCGGAAACCCTGGCCGCCGTGCGGGCCGCACCGCGCAGGCTCTCGGCCTCCGCGTCGAGTTCTTCCCAGCGGCCAGTGAGCGGCCGGTAGTAGGCAGCGACCGGATCGGTCACGCCCAGCTCGCGGGCAAGCTCGGTCACGTACGCCAAAGACGGCTCCGTCACGAGATCCTCCCGGCGCGCTCGATCCGCTCGGCCGCGTCGGCGTCCCGTTCGGTGTGGCCGGTGGTGAGCTGCTCCAGCGCCGCGGTGACCGACCGCAGTGCGGCCACCCCGGCGGTGAGCTGGCCGCGCAACGCCTGCGAAGCCTGTGCGTACGACTCCGGCACGCCAAGCTGCGCAGCCACCTCGCCGTAAGCCTCCGCGGTGGTCGCGCTCGCGCCTACCCCGCCCGCGGCGGTCTCCAGTTCGTCGGCCGCCCGCGCGACTTTCGCCGCGTAGCCGCCGACGACCGCGCCGTCGATCCGCACGGCGCTTGTTCCCGGACTGCTTCCCGGCGCTGCCACGTTCATCCCTCCGCTCACCCGGCTATGTCCGAGTGTGACGGACGGAACCCGCGCTCAGTTCCCGGCAGGTTGCTGCTGTCCGGCCGCCTGCGGTTTGTACGAGCCCGCGTTCGGGTCGATCGGCACCGAATCGAACTGCTTCATCACGTTCTGCACGTTCAGCGACGCCCCGGTCGGCAGGAGCCCGATGATCGACTCCGGCGCGGGCAGCCGGTTGTTCAGCCCCAGCTCGTCCGCGGTCGCCGCGTCCGGCACGCCGTAGCGGATGCCGCGGTCGGAGATCAGCTGGATCGGGCCCTTGCCGAAGGTCTTGTCGGATTCGGTGGCCGACTGCACCACCGCGCCGTACCCGGTCGGCATGTAGAAACCGGTGATCGGCACGCCGTTCGGGCCGGTGTTGCTGACGCTGATGATCTTCGAGGTGCCGTCGGTGTTCTTCTCCACCGGGATCTGCTTGTTGATGTAGACCGAGGTGTGCGCCTGGGTGTGATCGGCGTTGAGCGACCAGCCGAGGCACGCGACCGGCGAGCCCTGCGTGGCGTCGAGAACGGTCGGGACGATCTTCGGGTAGTTGTCGACCTCCACGTACCCGGGGTCGCCCTTCTGCAGCACCTTGACGTTGTTGATCTTGTCGAGGCCCAGCGTCGGCGTGGTGGCCGTGCCGCCGCTCTTCGCCGTGCGGACGATGTCCGCGACCGCGGGCGACACCTTCTGGATGCCGTTCTTGGCGATGAGCCAGAACTCCTGGGCCCCGCCGGTCGGCTGGGTCGAGAAGACGTTGCCGACGGTCAGGCCGTCGAAGCTGCTCGACGGCGTCGTGTTGTCGCCGTCCACCAGCGGCGGGGTCAGCTTGGAGACCTCGGGGATCGCGTTGAGCAGGGCCTGCGACACCTTGCGGGCCTTCGTCGGCAGGTGCAGCGCGGCCCGCACCGGGTCGCTGGAGCCCGAAGGCACCTCGGCGCGCACGGTGTTCGCGTTCGGCCGGCTCTGCGTCGCGGGCAGCCGGTAGATGAGGTAAGTCTTGCCGTTGCCCGCGTCGCCGAGCAGCGCCTGGTTCTCCTGCAGTTCGCCGCCGAGCTTGTCGATGCCGGCGATCACGTCCGTGTTGGTCTTGTTGACCGAGTCCGGCTGCGGCAGCGATGTATCGAGCACCACCTCGTCGCAGACCGCCCAATTGGGGGTAATCCGCTGGTCCGCCGACGGGATCAGCTGCGGGCCGTCCGGAATGCCGGTGAGCTTCTCGCGCGGCATGTTCTTCAACTGTTCATCCGAGACGACAGTCGGGTTCTTCACCTCGGCCGCCTGCTGCTGCGCACCGCCTTGGCCGCCCTGCTGTCCCTGGCCGCCCTGCTGCTTCTGCGCCAGGAGGATCAGCCGCGCCGAGGCGAGGTTGAAAGTGGGGATCAGCCGCGCCGGATTCCCGGTGACGACATACACAGTGCCGGACTGCTCGCCGATCACGATGTTGTCCGACGACGGCACTGACGGCGCGGGGCTCAACAGGCCCCACAGCACGAAAACGACGGCGCCCAGCACGCCGAGGATCACGCCCACCGCGGTCGCGCGCCCGTGCGAGCGCATGGGGTCGTGCAGCATCACCGCGTCACGGCGGACCAGCGCGGACTGCATCCTGCGCAGGACGAACTTGTATGCCTGAACCTGAGACTTAGTCGTGGGTGTTGATGGCATTCTCGACCTACAGTCCTCCCCGTCGCGGTACGGTTCCGCAGGATAGCCGTACGGGGACCGTCTGGTGTGGGGTTTCTACCAACTCCGGTTAGGGTCAGGCATCCCGGGACCGGCTTTCCGGGTACGCAGCACTCACGAGGGGAAGAGAACGCGCGGATGTCCGTCAGCACGCCTCCACGTCCGCCTGGTCCGCAGGGACCGCCACCGCCTCCCGGGGGACGTCCCCCGGGTCCGCCGCAGCGGCCCGGAAGAACCGGCGGACCCGGTGCGGCTCCCGGCGGGCCCGGCATGCCTCCTCGTACTCCCCCTCCCGGCGTCCCTGGCGGTCCCGGTGGTCCTGGCGGACCCGGTCGGCCCGGCGGGCCGGTCACTCCCGGACCCGGCGTTCCCAAGCCCGGGGTTCCCGGCGCTCCCGGTCCCGGCGGCCCCGGACCCGGCGGACCCAAGCCTGGCGGACCCGGCGGTCCCGGCGGACCTAAGCCCGGTCCGGGCGGTCCCAAGCCCGGCGGACCCGGTCCCGGCGGGCCGGGCGGCCCCGGTGGGCCTGGCGGACCCACCGGTCCGCGGACCGGACGTCCTGGCGGCAACGGACCTGGCGGCCCCCGTCCGGGCGGTCCCGGGGGCAATGGTCCCGGTGGTCCCGGTGGACCTGGCGGCCCGGGCGGTCCCGGAGGCCCTGGCGGCGGAGGTCCCGGAGGCCCCGGTGGACCTGGCGGCGGCGGCCCCGGTGGACCCGGCGGCCCTGGGGGCCCGAGCGGCGGCGGCCCCGAAAGCAGCGAACCCGCACCGACCGGCGGCGGCGCCGCGACCGCGCTCCGGATGGCCCCGCCCTCGCGGCGGCGTTCCGGCGGCATCTCGCTCGGCCCGCTGCCGGTGGTCAACCTCGTCGTGCTGGAAGTCGGCGTCGCGATCGGACTCGTGCTGCTCGCGATCAACATGCAGCTCAAGTACGTCGCGATCGGCGTCGCGGCGCTCGGCCTGATCCTCGCTTTCCTGCGCGTGGGCGGACGCTGGTTCACCCAGTGGCTCTCGCTGACGCTGCGGTACCGGTTCCGCTCGCACGGCCGCGTGGCGACCCCTCCGCCGCCGACCAGCATCGAAGAGCTCGCCGAGGAAAGCGCTGTCACCGGCCCGGAGGACGCGCGCGTCAGCCTGCTGCGGCTGGCCGTGCCGGACCTCGTGGTGGCGCACGCCGTCGACCACGAACGGCAGGAAGTCGGCATCGCCTGGAACGACGGCACCTGGACCGCGGTCCTGCTCGTCGAGCCGATGCCGGCGATGATCTCGCAAGCAGGCGGCGCGCCCAGCCTTCCGCTGTCCGCGCTCGCGCCGTGCCTGGAAGACCGCGGCGTGCTGCTGGACTCCATCCAGATGATCTGGCACAGCTACCCGGGTTCGGCCGCGATGCCCGCGGACGCCCCGGCGCTCAGCTCTTACCTCGAGGTGCTCGGCCCGCTGCCCGCGGCCGCGCGGCGGACCACGTGGATCGCGGTCCGGCTCGACCCGCGGCGCTGCCCGGAGGCGATCCGGGAACGCGGCGGCGGCGTCGTCGGAGCGCACCGTGCGATGATCGGTGCGCTGTCGCGGGTGCGCAACGCGCTCGAGTCCCAGGGTGTGCCGACCCGGCCGCTCGACCCGGACGAACTGTTGCGCGCCAGCATCTCCGCGGCCGAACTCACCGCGGTCGCCGGTTCGAACGAGAAGGTCAGCCTTCAGGAGAGCTGGACCGGCGTCACCGCGGCCGGCATCGGGCACTCCAGCTACGCGATCACCGGCTGGCCCAAGGGCAAGATCAGCGGCAGCCTCAACGGGCTCACCAGCGTGCGCGCGCTGTCCGCGACGGTCGCCATGGCGATTTCGCCGTCCGCCGACGAAGGCCGCATCGGCCTGCGCGGCGTGGTGCGGCTCAGCGCCCGCAACCCGCGTGAGCTGGACGCGGCCGACCAGCGGCTGCAGAGCATCGCGGAGCGGCTGGACGTCGACCTGACCCCGATGAAGGGCATGCAGATCTCGGCGTTCTCCGCGACGCTGCCGATCGGAGGAACGGCATGAGCGCAGCTTGCAAGCGAATCATCGTTATTCATGCCGTCGCCTCCCCGGCAACTAGCGTGAAACTCCTTAAGGAGGCGGCGGCATGAGCACTCGAGTCCGCGACGCCGGGCACAACAACGGCATCGCCCCGGAGTTCACCGTCGACCCGGCCATGCTCGACGCGATCAGCCCGTCCGGCGACCGCGGCGGCGTCGTCCTCGGCTCCGGCCTCAAGGGCGAACCGCTGACGGTTTCCGCGCTGCGCTCCCAGCCGACCCGCATCGTGCTCGTCGGCGGTCTCTACCTGGCCCGCCAGGTCGCGATGCGCGCCATGGCCACGGGTGCCTGGGTGGTCGTGGCCACCGGACGTCCCGCGGCGTGGCAGGTGCTGCAGCAGGCAGCCGGAAGCCGCGACGGACGTCCGTCGCCGCTGGTGCAGATCCGCCGGCTTTCGCCGGTCGAACTGCCGCGCCCGTCCGAGGACGCCCCGCTGCTCGTGGTGACCGACGGCGGCCCGACCCCGCAGGACCTGTTCCCGCCGCGGTCGCCCTGGCAGACCACGGTGTACGTGCTGCCCTATCTGCACCCGCAGGCCGGAACCACGGCGAACGCCGCGGACCTCGTGCTGATGCAGCGGCTCCCCGCCGGGCAGGCTGAGCTGGCGGCCCGGATCTGGCGGCTGCCGCCGCAGATGATGCGCCAGCTGACCACGCTGAAGGACGACCAGGTCGTCGCGCTGGGGACGAACCTGTGGCGTCCGCTGCGGTTGGTTACGACGCAGAAGGAACAGCAGCTGCTCGGCCCGGTTCGCCGAGGCGACTAAAAGCGATGAGAAATGGTGAAGGCCTCCTTGCGGGAATCCCGTAAGGAGGCCTTCAACGTTTTCAGCGATCGGCGGCGTGCAAGGCGCGAGCCCATTCCGCCAGGCGCTCAGCCACCGATTGATACGGCAAAGTCCCGGTCGCGGTCGCGATCACCAGGTCGTACGCGTCGTCCTCCGGCGCGTCCAGGTCGAAGCCGTTGAGCCCGTAGAAGACGTACACCGACATCCACCCCAGCCGCTTGTTCCCGTCGATCAGCGGGTGGTTGCGGACGATGGATTCCAGCAGCACCGCGGCTTTCTCGTGCAGGTCCGGATACGCGTCCTGCCCCATCAGCGAGGACTGCGGCCGGTGCGCCGCCGCGTCGAGCAAGCCCAGATCGCGAACCCGGGGCACCCCGAGATCGGCGGACAGCGTGAGCAGATCGTCGAGCGTCAGGTACTCGATCACTGCGCGAGGCGATCAAGCAGGGAGGCGTAGCGGGCCCGGCCTTCGCTGGAAAGGTCGCGCACCCGGTCGTCCCGGACCCGGCGGGCCGCGGCGTCCGCGATCGCCCGCACCACCGCTTCGTGCTTGCTCACCCCGTCCGCCTCGGCAAGCAACGCGAGCGCACGCTCCAACTCGTCGTTCAACCGCAAAGTCATCGCCATGAGGTTCATGATACCACTCTGGTATCGTCAATGGCCTGCTCTTTTCGGCTGCCCGGCCGCTAAAGCTCGGTCGACGACCGCACGTTCCGGGTCTGCTCCGCCCGCGCGGCCAGCAGCTCGTCCGGCGGGTAATCCACCGCCGTCAACGTCAATCCGTGCGCCGGGGCGACCGCGCTGTCCCGCGCCCCGCTCGCCAAAACCTCGCCAGGCCAATCGGTTCCGCGCCGCCCGTCCCCCACGAGCAGCAATACCCCGACCAGGCTGCGGACCATCGAATGACAGAACGCGTCCGCACTGACCCGGACTTCCAGCAGATGCTCGTCGATCCGGGTCCACTCCAGCCGCTGCAGCTCACGGATCGTCGTGCCGCCCTCGCGCTGTTTGCAGTACGCCGCGAAGTCCTGCAGCCCCAGCAATGCCTCAGCGGCGGTGTTCATCCGCTCTGTCGACAGTGGACGGCCCCAAGCCAGGGTGTCGTTGCGCCGCAACGGATCGACGCCCCACGGAGCGTCTGAGACGCGATAACGGTAGTGCCGCCGGATGGCCGAGAACCGCGCATCGAACCCATCCGGAGCCACGCGGGCTTGGAGGACCCGCGCATCGGCGGGCAAAAGTTTGTTCCAGCGGCCGCGCATCCGCGTCAGGTCCGGGATTCCCTGTTCGTCCACCGGAATCCGGCCGGGCGCACCGGGTGCGAACGGGACGACGTCGACGTGCACGACCTGGCCGGTCGCGTGCACCCCGGCGTCCGTGCGGCCCGCGACGACCACGGACTTCGGCACCGACTCCCCCGGCGGCTGGCGGTGCAGCGCCTGCTCCAGCTCGGCCTGCACGGTGCGGCGGCCGGGCTGGCGAGCCCAGCCGGAGAAGTCCGTGCCGTCGTAACTCACGTCCAAGCGCAGACGAACGAGCCCGCCCTCCCCGTGGGGAGCGGCGGGCTCGTCCGATACAGACAGTGCCGGCAGGACTCAGTCCTTCTTGGCGTCGGCGTCGCCTTCGGAGGCAGCGGCCTCGTCAGCGGCCGGAGCCTCTTCGGCAGCCGGGGCCTCTTCGGTCGCGGCAGGAGCCTCAGCGGCTTCCTCGGCGACCGGAGCGGCGGCGACCTCGTCCTTGGCGAACTTGGTCTTGCGAGCCCGCTCGGCCTCAGACGTCACGGTCTTCTCCGCGACCAGTTCGATGACGGCCATGGCGGCGTTGTCGCCCTTGCGCGGCATCGTCTTGGTGATGCGGGTGTAACCGCCGGCGCGCTCCGCGAAGTGCGGGCCGATCTCGGCGAACAGCTTGTGCACGACGTCCTTGTCCCGGACGACCTTCTGCACCAGGCGACGGTTGTGCAGGTCGCCCCGCTTCGCCTTGGTGATCAGCTTCTCAGCCAGCGGACGGACCCGCTTGGCCTTCGCCTCGGTCGTCGTGATCTTGCCGTGCTCGAACAGCTGAGTGGCCAGGTTGGCCAGGATCAGCCGCTCGTGCGCGGCGGACCCGCCGAGCCGGGCTCCCTTGGTAGGGGTGGGCATGACTTTCTCCTAGTTCAGCTCACAGCGTCCGGGCACGAGGCCTCAGAGCTGCTCGGTCTCTGCGTAGTCCTGGCCATCGTCGTGGCCGTCGTCCGAAATCCCGCCGCCGATGCCGGCGACCCCTTCCGACCAGCCTTCGCCGTCGTAGCTGGTGGCAGCCGCGGACGGGTCGAACCCGGGCGGGCTGTCCTTCAGCGCGAGGCCGAGGCCGACGAGCTTCAGCTTGACCTCGTCGATCGACTTGGCGCCGAAGTTGCGGATGTCGAGAAGGTCCGCCTCGCTGCGCGAGACCAGCTCGCCAACGGTGTGGATGCCTTCGCGCTTCAGGCAGTTGTACGACCGGACGGTGAGGTCCAGGTCCTCGATCGGCATCGCGTAGGCGGCGATGGTGTCCGCCTCCTGCGGCGACGGGCCGATCTCGATGCCCTCGGCGTCGACGTTCAGCTCGCGAGCGAGACCGAACAGCTCCACCAGCGTCTTGCCCGCCGAGGCCACCGCGTCGCGCGCGGTGATCGACGGCTTGGTCTCGACGTCCAGGATCAGCTTGTCGAAGTCGGTGCGCTGCTCGACACGGGTGGCCTCGACCTTGTAGGTCACCTTCAGCACCGGCGAGTAGATCGAGTCGACCGGGATCCGGCCGATCTCCGCGCCCGCCTGCTTGTTCTGCAGGGCCGGAACGTAACCGCGGCCGCGCTCGACGACCAGCTCGATCTCGAGCTTGCCCTTGCCGTTCAGCGACGCGATGTGCAGATCCGGGTTGTGCACGGTGACGCCCGCGGGCGGCACGATGTCGGCAGCCGTGACCTCACCCGGGCCCTGCTTGCGCAGGTACATGGTGACCGGCTCGTCCTCTTCCGAGGACACGACCAGTTCCTTCAGGTTCAGGATGATGTCGGTGACGTCTTCCTTCACCCCGGGAACGGTGGTGAATTCGTGCAGCACGCCGTCGATGCGGATGCTCGTCACGGCCGCGCCCGGAATGGACGACAGCAGCGTGCGCCGCAGCGAGTTGCCGAGCGTGTAGCCGAAGCCGGGCTCCAGCGGTTCGATGGTGAACCGGGAGCGGGTCTCGTTGACCGTCTCTTCGCCAAGAGCCGGCCGCTGGGAAATCAGCATTTCTTGGTTTCCTTTCCAGACGACGCCCGCCATATGACGTCGAAGGGATGGCGTGGCGGCGGCGCACTCTGGGCGCCGCCGCCCGGGTCCGACAGGGCCGGACTACTCCTTCATCTGGGGCCGAGCCCCAGACCCGGGCCGGGGGCAAGCCCCCTGGACCCCCAAAAACTACTTGGAGTAAAGCTCGACGATCAGCTGTTCCTGAACCGGAACGTCGATCTGCGCGCGCTCCGGCAGCTGGTGGACCAGCACGCGGAGGTTCGACGGGACGACCTGCAGCCACGCCGGAACCGGACGCTCGCCGAAGGCTTCCTTCGCCGCGACGAACGGGAGGGTGCCCGCCGACTTCGGCTTGACGTCGATGATGTCCCACTTGGTGACCTGGTAGGACGGCACGTTGACCTTGACGCCGTTGACCAGGAAGTGGCCGTGGCTCACCAGCTGCCGCGCCTGACGGCGGGTGCGGGCGATGCCGGCGCGGTAGATCACGTTGTCCAGCCGGGACTCGAGGATCTGCAGCAGGTTCTCACCGGTCTTGCCCGGACGCCGCACGGCTTCCTTGTAGTACCGGACGAACTGACGCTCGAGAACGCCGTAGGTGTAGCGAGCCTTCTGCTTCTCCTGCGACTGCAGGAGGTACTCGGACTCCTTGATGCGCCCGCGGCCGTGCTGGCCCGGCGGGTAGGGGCGACGCTCAAACGCCTGGTCGCCGCCGATGAGGTCAACCTTGAGGCGACGCGAAATACGCGTCGCGGGGCCGGTGTAACGAGCCATTTCTTAGTACTCCTCCCCGTTCCTCAGACCCGGCGCCGCTTGGGCGGGCGGCAGCCGTTGTGAGGCTGCGGGGTCACGTCCTGGATGGTGCCGACCTCGAGGCCGGCCGCCTGCAGCGAGCGGATCGCCGTCTCGCGGCCCGAACCCGGGCCCTTCACGAAAACGTCGACCTTCTTCATGCCGTGTTCCGCGGCCTTGCGGGCAGCGTTCTCGGCGGCCATCTGCGCGGCGAACGGAGTCGACTTGCGCGAGCCCTTGAAGCCCACGTGGCCGCTCGAGGCCCACGCGATCACGGCGCCGGTCGGGTCCGTGATGGAGACGATGGTGTTGTTGAAGGTGCTCTTGATGTGCGCGTGACCGTGCGCGACATTCTTCTTTTCCTTGCGGCGGACCTTCTTGGCCCCCGCAGTGCGGCTCTTGGGTGGCATGTTCTGAGGGTTCTCCTGTTAACGCGCGTTCTCTTGGTGAGCGGCGACGGCTTCCTGCTGCCCGCGGCGGATGATGGATCCGGCGTCGGTGTAGAGGTTCCGCAGCGCCATCGGGCGGGCGTAGAGCGCCTTGGGCGAGACACAAGCCGTGGAACGACGGACGGAACCGCCCATGCGAACGACCTTCTTGCCCTGGGTGCTCACTTCTTGCCAGCCTTCTTCTTGCCGGCGACCGTCTTCTTCGGGCCCTTGCGGGTGCGGGCGTTGGTCTTGGTGCGCTGACCGCGCACCGGCAGACCACGACGCCAGCGCAGACCCTGGTAGGTCCCGATCTCGATCTTGCGCCGGATGTCGGCGTTCACCTCACGGCGAAGGTCACCCTCGACCTTGAAGTTTTCGTCGATGTAGTCCTTCAGCTTGACGAGGTCTTCGTCGCTGAGGTCCTTGACGCGGGTGTCGGCGTTCAGCTCGGCAGCAGCGATCATCTGCTTCGAGCGGGTACGGCCGATCCCGTAGATGTAAGTCAGCGCGATCTCCAACCGCTTCTCGCGGGGGAGGTCGACGCCAGCGAGTCGTGCCACTGGTGCTCCTTTTTTGAGTTCGTCTTCAGGTCTGCTCCCCGTCCGGTTCCGGAACCGACTCGCCTTGTCGTGCCCGTGGCTTGCGCCCCGGGTGTCCCGGCCCCGGCCTGAAGTCCGGGGGTGCACCGGACCGCTTGCGCGGCCCGGCAGGCACGGGGAGGGTGGGTTAGCCGTCAATCGGCCTGCTGCAGTGCGGTGGTCAGCCCTGACGCTGCTTGTGACGCAGGTTCTCGCAGATCACCATGATCCGGCCGTGGCGGCGGATCACCTTGCACTTGTCGCAGATCTTCTTGACGCTCGGCTGGACCTTCACGTCTTCCTGCTTCCTGCTCTGCTCAGCTCTGGCGTGATCACTTGTAGCGGTAGACGATGCGACCACGGGAGAGGTCGTAGGGCGACAGCTCCACGACAACCCTGTCTTCGGGCAGGATGCGGATGTAGTGCTGCCGCATCTTGCCGCTGATGTGTGCCAGGACCTTGTGGCCGTTCTCCAACTCGACGCGGAACATCGCGTTGGGGAGCGGCTCGACCACGCGGCCTTCGACCTCGATGGCCCCGTCTTTCTTAGCCATGTCCTCCGCAATCCCTGATGCACGCTTGATGTGCACAGCGTGATCGGCTTTGAGCTCGAGTCCTTGCTTACTGGGTGGTGCTCGGCCACACTCGGCCCCGGGTCCATGTGGTTCGCGAGAAATCACGAGCATGCTGGAACCGGCGCATGAGCGCGCCGACTTGACAGTGTACGCAACCCGTGCAGTGCCCCGTCGACCGGGGTGCAAGTAGACCCGTGTGAGTGGCGGGCGGGGCCGCTCAGGACTCTTCGGGCAGGGTGAGCACCCAGGGACCGTCCTCGGTGATCGCGACGGTGTGTTCCCAGTGCGCGGCGCGCGAACCGTCGATGGTGACGACCGTCCAGCCGTCTTCCAGCTCGAGGGTTTCGCCGCTGCCGCCGGTCAGCATGGGCTCGACCGCGAGCGCCATGCCGGGCTTGAGCCGGGGCCCCTTGCCGGGTTTGCCGACGTTCGGCAGGAACGGCTCCATGTGCATCTCGCGGCCGATGCCGTGACCGCCGTATTCGAGGATCTCGCCGTACTCGCGGCCGTCGTCCTCGCCGGCCTGGCGGGCGGCGGTCTGCACGGCGAACGAGATGTCGGTGAGCCGGGAGCCCGCGCGGACGGCTTCGATGCCCGCCCACATGGCGCGTTCGGTGGCGGCGGACAGCTGGCGGTCCTTTTCGCTGACCTCGCCGATCTCCAGCGTCACCGCGGAGTCGCCGTGCCAGCCGTCGAGGATCGCGCCGCAGTCGACCGAGATCAGGTCGCCTTCGGCGAGCACCTGTTTGCTCGACGGGATGCCGTGCACGATCTGCTCGTTCACCGACGCGCAGATCGACGCCGGGAACCCGTGGTAGCCCTTGAACGAGGGCACCGCGCCGGCGTCACGGATCGTCTGCTCGGCCAGCTGGTCCAGCTCGGCCGTGCTGACTCCGGGCCGCGCGAGTTCGCGCACGGCGGCCAGGGTGCGGGCGACAACGAGACCGGCCGCCCGCATGGCCTCCAGCTCGCCGCGGGTCTTGACCTCGATCATGCGCCCGCGGCGGAGCACTTGCAGAACACGCAATCCTCCGAGATTCACGTGCGGTCGCGCAGCGCTTTCAGCACGCGGTCCGAGATCTCCTGCACCTCGCCGACGCCGTCCACCTTCACCAGGATGTCGGCGTAGTACTCCAGCAGCGGCGCGGTCTCCGACACGTACACCTGCTGGCGACGGCGGATCACGTCTTCAGTGTCGTCCGAACGGCCGCGCGACATCAGCCTGCCGACGACGACGTCCTCGGCCACGTCGAGCTGGATGACCGCGTCGAGCTTGGTGTCGGCGTCGCTCAGCATCTCGCCGAGAACCTCGGCCTGCTTGGTGTTGCGCGGGAACCCGTCGAGCAGGAAACCCGCCTTCGCGTCCGGTTCGGCCAGCCGCTCGCGGACCATCTCGTTGGTCACCGAGTCCGGCACCAGTTCGCCGGAGTCCAGGTACCGCTTGGCCTCCTGGCCGAGCGGGGTCTCCTGGCCGACGTGCGCCCGGAAGAGGTCGCCCGTCGAGATGTGCGGGATCCGCAGCTGCTCGGACAGGGCCACCGCCTGCGTGCCTTTGCCCGCGCCGGGCGGTCCGACGAGAACCAGTCGCGTCACTTCAAGAACCCTTCGTAGTTGCGCTGCATCAGCTGGCTTTCGATCTGCTTCACGGTGTCGAGCCCGACGCCGACCATGATCAGCACAGCCGTGCCACCGAACGGGAAGTTCTGGTTGTTCCCGCTGCCGGTGAGGGACAGGAAGAAGTTCGGGAGGATCGCGATGATGCCCAGGTACAGCGAGCCGGGGAGAGTGATCCGGCCCAGCACGAAGCTGAGGTACTCGGCGGTGGGACGCCCGGGCCGGATGCCCGGGATGAAGCCGCCGAACTTCTTCATCTCTTCCGCACGCTCGTCCACGTTGAACGTGATCGTGATGTAGAAGTAGGTGAAGAAGATGATCAACAGGAAGTAGAGCAGGATGTGCACCCAGCTGCTCTGGTTGACCAGGTAGTTCTGGATGAACGACTGCCAGCCCGAGTTGCTCTGCGGGTCGCCGATCAGCTGGCTGAGCAGCTGCGGCAGGTACAGCAGCGACGAGGCGAAGATGACCGGGATGACACCGGCCTGGTTCACCTTGATCGGCAGGTAGGTCGAGGTGCCGCCGTACATCCGTCGGCCGACCATGCGCTTGGCGTACTGCACCGGGATCCGGCGCTGGCCCTGCTCGACGAAGATGACGCTGGCGATGATCACCAGGCCGAACGCGAGGACCACGACCAGCGCGACGCCGCCGCCGTTGCTGATGATGTTGGCGCCCTCGGCCGGGATGCGGGCCGCGATGTTCAGGAAGATCAGCACCGACATGCCGTTGCCGACGCCGCGCTCGGTGATCAGCTCGCCCAGCCACATCATCACCGCGGTGCCCGCGGTCATGGTGACGACGATCAGGGTCAGCGAGTAGACGCTGTTGTCCGGGATGATCGGCTGCGAGCAGCCCTGGAACAGGGTGCCGCGGTCAGCCAGCGCGACCACGCCGGTGGCCTGCAGGATCGCCAGCGCGATCGTCAGGTACCGGGTGTACTGGGTCAGCTTGTTCTGGCCGGACTGGCCTTCCTTCTTCAGCTCCTCGAACCGCGGGATGACCACGGTGAGCAGCTGAACGATGATGCTCGCGGTGATGTAGGGCATGATGCCCGTCGCGAACAGCGACAGCTGCAGCAGCGCGCCGCCGCTGAAGAGGTTGAGCAGCTGGTACACGCCCTGCTGGTCGGCCTGTGCGGTACAGGCCTGCACGGCGGCGAACGAGACCCCCGGAGCCGGGATGGTTGCACCGATCCGGTAAACCGCGACGATGGCTAGCGTGAACAGGATCTTCTTGCGTAGATCCGGCGTCGCGAGAGCCGAGCGGAATGCGCTGAGCACGCGGGGGACCTCCTCGGCGTCGTCGGTCGTCCCAACCGACGATCGGCTTGGCCGGTACGAGACCGGCGGGATGTCTGACTCACTGGCAAGCCAGGAACGCTTCAGGGCATACAGGCCCGGAAGCGTGCCGCCGACTCTAACAGCTTCGCATGGGCCGCCCGCAGCGCGTGTGCGTTTTACGTCTCACCACGAGCCACCCCCGCGAGCAAGAGCCGCAGGTGAGGCCACTCGGAGCACAGATGATCACCTGTTCGGCCCGCACCATTCGGCGGGCTTTCCCACCGCAGCACGGAAAACCGACCCCAGTTCACGGCACCGGTCATCGAATCCGTGAGGGCCACCTTCACGGACTCTGATTCCCTCAGGGTTCCCCTCACGACCCACCCACCCCCAACGCCGGATGCGCCCCAATGTGGCGTTGGGTGCATCTCACGCACCCAATGTGGCGTTCGGTGCGTCCCACGCACCCAATGCCACATTGGGGCGCTAGCCCCACCCCTCACCCACCCGCCACCCGCGAACCCACCCCGCCCACACACCCAAACCCCGCGCCCCCACCGACCCAGCCGCACCCGCGCTCCCAACCCCGCCAAGGCAGCCACACTCCCCCGCACCCCGATACGAAGCCTTCCCTGCGGTTCGGGGGTGCTTGTCAAGGCATCTTTCCCGCCTTGACAAGCAC